>NZ_JBVJMN010000026.1:0-97930 GCF_055584185.1 Streptomyces sp. NPDC104202
CCCGAAGAACTCAAACGCCTCGTCCCCGGCGGCCACATCCGCCTCCGCTTCACCCACCCCGACACCTACCGCACCGCCACCACCCTCTGGGACAAAGCCACCCACGACGACCAGGCCCTCACCCTCCACATCCCCGGCGACGGCAGCCAGCACACCCTGCGCACCCTCCTCGACCGCCTCGACACCGCCGGCATCGAAGCCGACGAACTCACCGTCCACACCCCCGACCTCGACGACGTCTTCTTCGCCCTCACCGGCACACCCGACATCCCCGGCCAGCAGAACCCGACCAAGGAGAACGTCCGATGAGCTCCCTCTCCCTCGCCGTCCGCGACTCCTCCACCATGCTCCGCCGCAACCTCCTGCACGCCCGCCGCTACCCCTCCCTCACCCTCAACCTCCTCCTCACCCCGATCATGCTGCTCCTGCTCTTCGTCTACATCTTCGGAGACGCGATGAGCGCCGGGCTCGACGGCGGCGGAGGCCGCCCGGCCTACATCGCCTACATCGTTCCCGGCGTCCTGATGATGACCATCGGCGCCACCACCGTCGGCACCGCCGTCTCGGTCTGCACCGACATGACCGAGGGCATCGTCGCCCGCTTCCGCACCATGGCGATCCACCGCGGCTCGGTCCTCTTCGGACACGTCGCCGGCAGCGTCCTGCAGTCGATCGCGAGCGTGGTCCTCGTCGGCGGCGTCGCGGCGGCGATCGGCTTCCGCTCCACCGACGCCACCGCCCTGGAGTGGCTGGCGGCCTTCGGTCTGGTGGCCCTCTTCGCCCTCGCCTTCACCTGGATCGCCGTCGGTATGGGCATGGGCAGCCCCAACGCCGAGGCCGCCAGCAACAGCGCCACGCCCCTGATCCTGCTGCCGATGATCTCCAGCGCCTTCGTCCCGCTGGAGACCATGCCGGGCTGGTTCCAGCCCATCGCCGAGTACCAGCCCTTCACCCCCGCCATCGAGACCCTCCGCGGCCTGCTCCTCGGCACCGAGATCGGCGCCGACGGCTGGATCGCCGTCGCCTGGTGCCTGGCCCTCACCGCACTCGGATACCGCTGGTCCAAGGCCCAGTTCGACCGCGACCCCCGGTAGGAGCCGCGGTGACGCGGGCGGAAGCGCCCCGACGGCCGGACGACCCGGCACGAGCAGGACCCCCTCCCCCGGCCCGGAGCCGCGAAGGCCCGTCACCGCCGTCCCCGACGGCGGTGACGGGCCTTCGTCGTGCCCGCGGGACGTTCTCGGGTACGGGTCAGGAGGCGGCGGCGAACTCCGCCAGGGCCTCGGTGCGGGTACGGCGGGCGACCTCGGCGAGGACCGGGTTGCGCACCCGGTAGAAGTGCTCGGTGACCAGGCCCCAGGCGAGGGCCCAGCCGCGGCCGCGCGCCCAGGTGGCGTCGTCGGCGCCGGACGCCTCGCGGAAGAGGTCCCGGGTGCCGGCCGTGAGCAGCGTCCAGGCGGGCATCATGTCGCAGGCCGGGTCGCCGGTGCCGAGACCGCCGAAGTCGATGACGGCGCTGAGACGGCCGTCGCGGGTGAGCAGGTTGCCGGGCAGCAGGTCGGAGTGGACCCAGACGGGGTCGTCCTCCCACTGCGGCAGGCGCAGCACCGACTCCCAGGCGGCGGTGGCCGGTTCCGCGTCGACGGCGCCGTCGGCGGCGAGGTCGCGGATCGCGCCGGGGAGGTGGCCGTCCTCCCACGCGGTGACCGGGCCGCCCCGGAACGACCGGGGTCCCCCGCGCGCGTCGATGCCGCGCAGGGCCCGTCCGAAGCGGCCCAGGGCGACGGCCGCGTGGGCGTGGTCGGTGACGGGGGCGTCGAAGGCGTCGGCGCCGTCGAGCCAGCGGTAGACGGACCAGGGCAGCGGGAAGCCGTCCCCCGCACCGGCCCGTCCCACGGGCACGGGGACGGCCAGCGGCAGGTGCGGGGCGAGGAGGGGCAGCCAGCGCTGTTCCTTCTCCACCTGGTGCGCCGCGGAGGGCACGCGGGGAAGGCGTACGACGAGGTCGTCGCCGAGCCGGAACATGGCGTTGTCGGTGCCGGCCGAGTCCACGGCCCGGACCGGGAGCCCGGCCCAGGCGGGGAAGCGGCGGGCGACGAGCCGCGCGACGAGGGCGGGGCCGGGTTCGTCGGGTCGCGTCGGGGTGGCTGCCATGGCGCGGAGGGTAGCGGCCGTCCCGCCCGTCCGGCGAGGCGATTTCCCTCGGGGGGACGGGCGGTCGGGCGGGGTGGAGACCGGTCGTCTCCGGGGGGCCTACGCGTCGATCGCGGCGCGCCAGGTCCGGACGGCGTCCGCGGACACCGGTGCGGTCCAGCCTTGCGGCCGGGCGGCGCCGCCGATGTGGAAGGCGTCGAGTCCGGCGGCGCGGAGCTCGGGAAGGTGGTCGAGGCGGAGGCCGCCGCCGACGAGGACGCGGGCCTCGTAGCCGGGCTCGCCGGTCCGCGCGGCCTCGGCCTTGAGGGTGGCGAGGCCGTCGTCGACGCCGGTGGCGGAGCCCGCGGTGAGGTAGGTGTCGAGCCCGGGGAGGTCGGCGAGCCGCTTGCGCAGGCCGTCGCGGTCGGCGGCGCGGTCGATGGCCCGGTGGAAGGTCCAGCGGCAGCCGTCGAGGACGGTGATCAGCCGTTCGACGGCCACGAGGTCCGGCTCGCCGTCCGGGGTGAGGAAGCCGAGGACGAACTCGTCGGCGCCTGCCTCACGGAGTTCCGCGGCCCGTGCGACCAGGGCGTCGACGCCCTCGGGGCCGCCGGCCGAGAATCCGTCGGAGAGCCGGAGCATCACCCGCAGCGGGATGTCGACGGCCGCGTGGATCGCGGCGAAGCGCGCCCGGGACGGGGTGAGCCCGTCCGCCGCCATGTCGGTGACGAGTTCGAGGCGGTCGGCCCCGCCCGTCTGGGCGGCGACCGCGTCTTCCTCGTCGAGGGCGATCACCTCAAGGACTGCACGGTTGCTCATCGAGCCCATTCCTCCACGCAATGCCGGCTACAGGTCTAGTCCAATGACCAGACTAGCCGTGCGCGTGGCCTCCCGCACCGTGCGTGCCCCCGTCGGCCCCGGGAACGGTCGCCGGACCGCTCGCACCGGCGGCCCCCGCCGTGACGGTGAAGGCAGCCGTCCGCACCCTGCCCTGGTGCTGGAAGTCCAGGAAGAGACGGTACGTCCCGGCGCTCGGCGCGGTCGCCGTGAAGGACACGTCCGGGCCGGGGCCGCCCTCGTTCGGGTGCACGTGCAGATAGGCGAGGTCGCCGGAGCGCAGGGCGACGAGGTGACCGTACGCCCCGAGGTACGGCTCCAGGTCGGTGACCGGCTTCCCGCCCTTGGTCACGGTGAGGAGGAGCTCGCCGGCCTTCCCCGGGTCCAGCGTGCCGCCGAGCCGGACCTGGTAGCCGTCGACGGCGGCGGTCGCGGCGGCGGCCGGCAGCGGCTTCGGCGCGTACGCCCCCGGCACGGAGAGGTCGGCGCCGAGCGTCACGCCCTCGGCACCGGGGGCGGCGGGCCTGAAGTCGGCGAAGGCCTTGTAGCCGCCGGCGGCCGGAAGGTCCGCGGTCACCGACCAGGTGCCGTCGGCGGCCTTGACCGGGTGCAGGTGCCGGAAGGTGGTGAGGTCCCGCGACGCGACGATGAAGTGCAGCTCCTTGCCGTGCTCGGTGGTGAAGGCGGTGACCTTCCGGCCCGCCGCGTCCTTGATCGAGAACTTCAGGACGCTCCGGCCGGCCGCGGGCGTCGGCGTCTCCAGGGCGAGCGTGTAGCCGTCCTGGGAGACCTGGAGCCCCCCGGGAAGCTCCGCTGCTCCGGCGGCGTCCGCGGTCGCCCCCTCCTCGTGACCCCCGTGCCCGTCGGCGGCCGGGCTCTCCGAGGGCGCGGCCGCGTGCTCCCCGTGCCCGGCCTTCGCCGGCTCCTCGACGGGACCGCCCCCCACGCCCACCCCGTACGCGGTCCCGAAGGTCGCGGCGAGCGCGGCGGCATAGGCAGTGATCTTCACTCCGGTGTTCATGGCTGCTCTCCCGTGCGTGGGTGGACGTGGTGCGCCGTGGCACCGCCTTCAATGCACTTCACCATACCCCCAGGGGGTATCAAGTCAAGTCGTGGATCCGCTTGCGGACTCATACGACCGGGGGGTAT
The DNA here is from genome assembly GCF_055584185.1 of Streptomyces sp. NPDC104202. Taxonomy (NCBI): domain Bacteria; kingdom Bacillati; phylum Actinomycetota; class Actinomycetes; order Kitasatosporales; family Streptomycetaceae; genus Streptomyces; species Streptomyces sp. NPDC104202. The sequence continues at coordinate 4,120 of NZ_JBVJMN010000026.1, forward strand.
ACATGGACTCACGACAGATACCCCCCTAGGGTATCCGTGAAGTGGAACCGACCGAGGAGGAAGCCATGGGCTCCTGCTGCACCCCCGACAACAGCTGCTCGACCACCGGTGAGACCACCGCCACCGCGGTCGCCGACAGCACCGTCACCGTCTACGCCGTCTCCGGCATGACGTGCGGCCACTGCAGGACCGCGATCACCACCTCCGTCGGCGCGCTCGACGGCGTCATCTCCGTCGACGTCGACGTCGACGGCGGCCTGGTGACCGTCACCACCGGCGGCGAGCCCGACGACGCCGCCATCACCGCCGCCGTCGACGACGCGGGCTACGAGCTCACCGGCCGGGCCTGACCCCGCGCCGGGCCGACCGCCACCCACCGGCATCCCCCGTCCCGGTACCCCGGTCAGCCCGGCCCCCGGCCCCCAGGGCGAGTGAGCCGAAGGGGCGCGCCGGGGGAACAGAGCCGGACGCGCGCAGGCCCGCGAGGAACGAGCGGGCCGAGCACGACCGGCTCTGTGAGCCCGGCACCAGCGCCCCGGAGGCGAACCGAGCCCCGGACAAAGGGGCACCAGCGCCCCGGAGGCGAACCGAGCCCCGAACAAAGGGGCACCAGCGCCCCGGAGGCGAACCGAGCCCCCAGAAAAAGAGGAGCAGGAAATGACCACGACCACTCCGGGCAGCGCCCAGGTCGAGCTCGCCATCGGCGGCATGACCTGCGCCTCGTGCGCGGCCCGCATCGAGAAGAAGCTGAACCGCATGGACGGGGTGGAGGCCACCGTCAACTACGCCACGGAGAAGGCGAAGGTCACCTTCGACGCCGACATCGACGTCGCCGACCTGATCGCGACGGTCGAGGCCACCGGTTACACCGCCGCCGAGCCGGAGCCGGAGCGGCCCGCGGGCGGCGGCGAGGACGGGCCGTCCGACGAGGAGCGGGCGGACGAGGAGCTGCGTCCCCTCCGGCAGCGGCTGGTCACGGCCGTCTCGCTGGCCGTGCCGGTGATCGCGATGGCGATGGTCCCGGCGCTGCAGATCGAGTACTGGCAGTGGCTGAGCCTGACGCTGGCGGCGCCGGTCGTGGTCTACGCCGCCTGGCCGTTCCACCGGGCCGCCTGGACCAACGCGCGGCACGGCGCGGCGACCATGGACACCCTGATCTCGGTCGGCACGATCGCCGCGTTCCTGTGGTCGCTGTGGGCGCTGTTCTTCGGCACCGCCGGCACCCCGGGGATGACGCATCCCTTCGAGTTCACGATCGCCCGTTCCGACGGGGCCGGGAACATCTATCTGGAGGCGGCGGCCGGCGTCACCGCGTTCATCCTGGCCGGCCGGTACTTCGAGGCGCGCTCGAAGCGCAAGGCGGGCGCCGCGCTGAAGGCGCTGATGCAGCTGGGCGCGAAGGAGGTGACGGTCCTCAGGAACGGCCGCGAGGTCACCGTGCCGACGGCCGAACTCCAGGTCGGGGACCGCTTCCTGGTCCGTCCGGGCGAGAAGATCGCCACCGACGGCACGGTCGTCGAGGGCTCGTCCGCCGTGGACGCGTCGATGCTGACCGGCGAGTCCGTCCCCGTGGAGGTCGGCGTGGGCGACGCGGTGACGGGCGCCACGCTGAACGCCGGCGGCCGGCTCGTCGTCGAGGCGACCCGCGTCGGCTCGGACACCCAGCTCGCCCGGATGGCGAAGCTCGTCGAGGACGCGCAGAACGGCAAGGCGGCCGCCCAGCGTCTGGCCGACCGGATCTCCGCGGTCTTCGTGCCGGTGGTCATCGCGCTCGCGCTCGGCACGCTCGGTTTCTGGCTCGGCACCGGGCAGGGGCTGACCGCCGCGTTCACGGCGGCCGTCGCGGTCCTGATCATCGCCTGCCCCTGCGCCCTCGGTCTGGCGACCCCGACCGCCCTCATGGTCGGCACCGGCCGCGGTGCGCAGCTCGGCATCCTCATCAAGGGGCCGGAGGTCCTGGAGACGACCCGCAAGGTCGACACGATCGTCCTGGACAAGACCGGCACGGTCACCACGGGCCGGATGACGCTGCTCACGGTGCACTCCGCCGAGGGCACCGACGAGTCGGACGTGCTGCGTCTCGCGGGCGCCCTGGAGCACTCCTCCGAGCACCCGATCGCGCAGGCGGTGGCGGCCGGGGCCGCCGCCCGGGTGGGCACGCTGCCCGCCCCGGAGGACTTCGCGAACATCCCCGGCCTCGGCGTGCAGGGCGTCGTCGACGGACACGCCGTCCTCGTCGGCCGCGAGAAGCTGCTCGACGAGTGGGCGATGGCCCTCCCCGCCGGGCTGAAGGCCGCGAAGGACGAGGCCGAGCGGGCCGGCCGGACCGCCATCGCGGTGGCGTGGGACGGCGAGGCGCGCGCGGTCCTCGAGGTGGCCGACGCGGTCAAGGAGACCAGTCCGGAGGCGATCCGGCGGCTGCGGGCCCTGGGGCTGACCCCGATCCTGCTCACCGGTGACAACACGGCGGTCGCGGAGGCCGTCGCGGCCGAGGTCGGCATCGACGAGGTCATCGCGGAGGTCATGCCGCAGGACAAGGTGGACGTCGTGAAGCGGCTGCAGGCGGAGGGGCGTTCGGTCGCGATGGTCGGCGACGGCGTCAACGACGCGGCGGCGCTCGCGCAGGCCGATCTGGGTCTGGCGATGGGCACGGGCACGGACGCCGCGATCGAGGCCGGGGACCTGACCCTGGTCCGGGGCGACCTGCGGGCGGCGGCCGACGCCATCCGGCTCTCGCGCCGGACGCTGGGGACGATCCGCTCGAACCTCTTCTGGGCCTTCGCGTACAACGTGGCCGCGCTGCCGCTCGCCGCGGCGGGGCTGCTCAACCCGATGATCGCGGGCGCGGCGATGGCCTTCTCCTCGGTCTTCGTGGTCGGCAACAGCCTGCGGCTGCGCGGCTTCCAGGCCGCCGACCGCTGACACCCCCTTCCCGCCGAACCCCGAGGAGCCCGCCGTGGCCGGTTACGGACAGCACAAGGAAGACATCATCAGACGCCTGCGGCGCATCGAGGGCCAGGTCAGGGGGGTTCAGCGGATGGTCGACGAGGACGTCTACTGCATCGACGTCCTCACCCAGGTCTCGGCGATCAACGCGGCTCTCCAGTCCTGTGCGGTGGCCCTCCTGGACGAGCACCTGAGCTGCTGCGTCACGGAGGCCATCGCCCAGGGCGGGGACCAGGCGAAGGAGAAGGTGGGCGAGGCGTCGAAGGCGATCGCCCGGCTCATCCGGACGTAGGGACCGCGGGGGGTCGACCGCCCTGGGGCGAAGGACAGCCGGCGGAGAGCCTGACGCTCAGGCGGAGACAGAGCCCGAGCACCTGCCGGAGGAGCACCAGCTCCGCCGAGCCGGGCAGGCCGGGGCCGCAGACCTTCGCGCAGGGGCGGTTCCTCATGGGGGTCGACATCCCGCCATCGTACCCCTGGGGGGTATACCTGGGGCGGGGAGGCGGACCGTACGATGAACCGCCCAGGGGGAAGGGGATCCATGTGCGCCGGCTGGGAGAGCTGGAGGCCGAGATCATGGACCGGCTGTGGGCCTGGCGACGGCCCGCCACGGTCCGCGAGGTCGTCGACGACATCAACCGGGAGCGCAGGGTCGCCTACACGACCGTGATGACCGTCGCGGACATCCTGCACCGCAAGGGCTGGCTCCGCCGAGAGAAGGCCGGCCGGGCCTGGCTGTACGAACCGGTCCGCGGCCGCGAGGAGTACACGGCCGGCCTGATGCGGGACGCCCTCGGCGACAGCCGGGACCGCCCGGCCGCCCTGCTCCGCTTCGTCGAGGCCATCTCGGACGAGGACATGGCCGCCCTGGACGCGGCCCTGCGCGCCGCCCGCGGGACGGCGTCCGACGGCCCGGCCGGGGGCGCCGCGTGAACCACCACGTGCTCGTCCCGCTCGGGCTGGTCCTGCTGACCGGCTGTCTCGTCCCCTGGCTGGTGGTCCGGGCCCGCTGGGCCCAGCAGGCCCCCCGGCTGGCGCTCGGCGTCTGGGCCGCCTGCGGCGCCGTCTTCGCGGGCGCCACGGCCCTGCTCCCGGCCCAGATGGTCCTGACCAGGGAGAGCAGTCACCGGCTCACGGACATGGCGCTCACCCTGCGGCCGCCCACACCCGCGCAGTGGGGCGCGCTCGACGGACGCGAGACGCTCGCCCTGGCGCTCGCGCTCGCCGTCCTGGCCGTGCCCGCCACCGCCTTCGCCGGCCGGCTGCTCCGCGCCCGCCGGGTGCGGGTGCGGCACGCCGGGGTGCTGCGGCTGGTCGGACGGTACGACCCCGTCCTGCGCGCCACCGTCCTCGACGACGACCGGCCCGCGGTCTACTGCCTGCCGGGCCGCTCGCGCCGGGTCGTCGTCACCTCGGGCGCGGTCGACACCCTGACCGCCGCCCAGCTGGGGGCGGCGCTGGCCCACGAGCGGGCGCACATCGCCGGACGGCACCACCTGCTCGTCGCGGCGGCCGAGGCGTTCGCCGCCGTCTTCCCCCGCCTTCCGCTGGCCCGGCACGGCGGCGGGGCCGTCCCGCTGCTGCTGGAGATGGCCGCCGACGACCGGGCGCTGCGCCGGTGCACCCGCGACGCGCTGGCGACCGCGCTGTACGCGCTGGCCTCGGGGCGGGCGCCGCGCTCGGCGTTCGCCGCGGGCGGGCCGTCGGCGGCGCTGCGCATGCGCCGCATCCTCATGCCGTACAGCGCCGGACATCCCGTTCTGCGCGGGCTGTTCACGATCGCGGCGGCGACGCTCGCGATGACCCCTCTGATCGTCGCCTGCTGCGCGTTCCCCCGGTAATGGTGAACGTCCGTATTTACTAAGCGAATTCGTAGATTTCGCATCGGTCACGGAGCGTCGAATTCGCCGCTATCGTGGGTACGTTGGGGCTTGGACACGGCACGTCGAAGGGTGCAAAACCAATGCAGCTCGCTGGCGTTCGCACGGCAGCGGCCGGCGACGCGACGACGATATCCAGGCTGCTGGCCGACATCATCCGGAGCAGCTACGCCGGAATACTGGACGAAATCCCGATGCGACGGCTGATCTCGGCCCAATGCGCACTCCCCCGCATACGCGCGGAAATTGAAATTCCGGGCGGAGCGCCCGGTTGGCTCGGCTGGCTCGTCGCCACGGACTCCGGGGGCGCGGTCGTGGGCATGGCCGCGGGCGGCGTCCCGGTGCCCGGCGAGGGCGAGGTGTACGCGCTGGCGGTCGCGCCCGGCTCCCGCCGCAACGGCGTCGGGACGGCCCTGCTCGGCGCGGCGAGCGAGCGGATGCGGGCCTACGACGCGCACGAGCAGCGCGTGAAGCTCCCGGTCGACGCCGACCCCGCCCTCCCCTTCTACGCCGACCAGGGGTTCACCCCGCTGGGCCCCGGCCGCCTGGCCAGGCCGCTCTAGGGCCTCCGCTCCGGGGGCCCGCCCCGGGACGCCGGTCCGCTCCGGAGGCCCGGTCCGGAACGCGACCGTGGCAGATCCACGCCATCGCGTGTTCACGCAGCCCGATCCGGTGGATCGGCGCTCCCTCCCCCGGTCACGATGGGTCCAGCGGCGCGGTCCCGGCGGCACGGGTACCTCGTCCGGACGGCATGGACCGAGCGAGCCCCTGGAGGAGCGGATGCACACACCGAGCGGCACTTCCCTGCCCGTCGTGCCCGCAGCGCTCGCGCCGGTCCTGCCGTCCCGATACGACCGCGGCGCGGAGCCCTCCCCCGGCTCCGGCGTCCGGGTCACCGCGGACACCCTGCCCGGGCTGGAGTCGGTCTCCCCCGCGGACGAGGGCTCCGTGTGGCTGCACGACGCCCTGCTCGGCCCGCACAGCGCGGACATCGTCCGCTATCTCGGCCTCGCCCGGTCCACCGGCGGACCCGTCCTGGACCTCGGCTCCGGAGCGGGGCGGCTCGCCGTCCCCTTCGCCCGCCACGGCTTCGCCGTGGAGGCCGTGGACCGGGACCCCTCGGCCCTGGAGCGCCTCGCCGGCTGGGCCCGCCGGATCGGCCCCCAGGTGGCCGGGCTCGTCGTCACCCACCGGGCCGACCTCACGGAGCTCCGGCTCGACCGCAGCTACCGGCTGGCGCTCCTGGCGGGCGCCATGGTCGCCGCCGTCCCGCCGGCGAGCAGGCCGGCGCTGCTGCGGGAGGTCGCCGCCCACCTGGAGACGGGCGGGGCGCTGGCCCTGGACTACACGGCGCACCGGATGCCGGGGCTGATCGCGGAGCCGCAGCGGACCTGGGCCTTCCAGGTGCCCCGCTTCGACGGCATCGACGAGTGGGTGGTGGCGCGGCAGGTCTTCGACCTGCCGTCGATGAGCGAGCGGATCACGTACTACGCGGCCCGGACCGGGAAGCTGTCCACGGAGAGGGTGGTGCTGACCACCGACAAGTGGATCGTGGACCCGGAGCGGCTGGCGGCCGAGCTGCACGCGGCCGGACTGCACGTCGAGGGGCGGCGCCGGCACCGGATCGACGACCGCACCGAGAGCGTCCTGCTGGTGTGCAGGACCGGCGACTGACCGGGCGGAACGGCCGAAGGACGCCTGACGGGGTTGGCGGGCAAGAGGTACGATGCCCACAAATGTTTGAGCCGACCAGGCGGCGCGGACGGGCGGAGAAGAGGACGGTCGTGGAAGAGCCGACGGGCCGCGAGGCGGTGATCCAGCGCCTGCGCGACGTCGGGCTGCGGGTCACGGGTCCGCGCCTGGAGGTGCTCACGGTGCTCGCCGCCGGCGGCCATCTCGACGTCGAGGCGATCACCACCACGGCCCGCGAGCGGCTCGGCACGCTGACGAGCCAGGCCGTGTACGAGATGCTGCGGCACTTCCAGGAGACCGGCCTGGTCAGCAAGTTCGACCGGCCGGGTCTGCCCGCCGTCTTCGAGATCTCGGGCCCGGCCCACCAGCACGCCCTGTGCACCGGCTGCGGCCGCGTGGAGAACGTGACCGCGGCCGCCCCGGAGCCGCCCCGCCGCGCCCTTCCGCAGTGGCGGGTGGACGACGCGGAGATCGTCTTCAAGGGGCTGTGCCCCGACTGCCGGGCGAGCGCCTCCCCTGCCTGAGGCACGGTCAACTCCGTGCGTGTCGTTGGAATATGTGGCAGGGTCTAGCGGGGCGATTCATCAGGGATCCGGTGGGATCCGAGGGGAGTCAGCTGCGCCGTGTCCAGAAACGCCGCCGTGACCCGCGTGGGGAGCGAACAGGCCCTCGCCCTGTACCAGGAGCTGCGGGCGCGCCCCGACACCGGCTTCGACGAGGTGGCGGACCGGTTCGGCCTCTCCGCCGAGGAGCGGCGGCGCTGCCTCGACGAACTCGTCTCCTTAGGACTGACCACCGCCGCGGACCCGGCCGCCCTCGCCACCCCCACCCGCGTCGTCGACCCCGACGTCGCCCTGCTGCGGCTGCTGCGCCGCGAGCGTGACCGGCTGCGGGACCGGCTCGCCGCCACCAGCCGGGCGCACACCGCGATCGAGGCCCTCGCCGGGCCGTTCCTGCGGGCCGGCACCGCCCCGAGCTCCGAGGTCGAGGTGGAGATCGTCACCGACCCGCAGCGGGTGGCGCGTGAGCTGGCGGAGCTGACGCGGTCGGTCCGCGGCGCCGTCCACGTCATGCACACGGGCTCGGTCCGGCGCGACGACATGGCCGCCGAGCTGGAGCGGGACCGCTCGCGGGCGGCCCGCGGGGTGCGGGTCCGCGCGATGTACAGCCGCCGGGTCGGCACCGTCCCCGAGATGACCCAGCACCTGGCGGACCGGGCCGCCCTCGGCGTGGAGCTGCGCCTCTCGCCCGTCGTCCCGATGAACATGGTGCTGGCCGACGAGAACTTCGCCCTGCTGCCGACCGATCCGCACGACCCGGGCTCGCCCGTCATCCTCGCCCGCGGCCCGGGCCTGGTCCGCTCCTACCTCGCGCTGTACGAGTACTGCTGGCAGGCGGCCTCCCGGTACGGCGAGGAACCGGGCGAGAGCGGCGGCGACGGCCTGTCCGACCAGCAGCGGGCCGCGCTGCACATGCTGGCGTCCGGTATCAAGGACGAGCAGATCGCGCGCAGTCTCGGGGTGTCGCTGCGGACGGTCAGCCGGCTGCTGTCGGAGGTCATGCAGGAGCTCGGCGCGGCCAGCCGCTTCGAGGCCGGGGTGAAGGCCGCGCGGCTCGGCCTGCTGGACGGCGAGGGGCCGGAACCCGTGGCCTAGTACGAGGAGTTCACATGGCACGGAACAGACGCGCGGTGCGCGGGGACCGCATCGACCACGGCCGCCCCGCACACCGCGCGATCCGCACCGGCTGCACCACGGATGCCCGCCGAGCCGTATGACAGGGTGAGGGCGGGGCGACTCGGAGGATGAGGGGGGTCACTTCGCCATGGTCACTGCGGGCGACGGCATCGGGGACGGCGCGACCGACGTCCTGCTGGCCGTGTACCAGGAGCTGCGCCGCCGTGGCGTCTCGGACTTCGAGGAGGTCCGCAGGACGCTGGGGCTGGCGGCGGAGGAGTACGAGCGATGTCGCGCCGAACTCCTCGCCCTGGGTCTGATCGTGCCGACGGGGCAGGCACACGCCACGGTCACGGCCGTGCAGGACGGCAGCTGGCGGTCCGAGACGGACTCGGTGGCGGCGATCGATCCGGAGATCGCGCTGCTGCGGCTGCTGGAGCGGGAGCGGGAGCGGCTGCGGGAGCACCTGGCCGAGGCGGACGAGGCGTACGGCACGCTGGAGATCCTCGCCGGCTCCTATCTGCGGGCCGAGGCGCTGACCCGGGCGGAGGCGCACGTCGAGGCGCTGACCGACTACCGCAGGATCCAGCAGGCCATCGAGGACATCACGGACGTGATGCAGGAGAGTTCGGCGGCGCTGCACCCGGGGACGCCGGGCCGGCAGAACCCGGACCGGATGCTCGACCGGGACCGGCGCCAGATCGCCAACGGGGTGCGGGTGCGCGCCATCTACGGGCGGCAGGAGGCGACGGACCCGCACATGGAGAAGTTCCTCGGGCAGCGGGCCGAGCTGGGGGTGGAGATCCGGCTGGCCCCGGTCGTGCCGATGAACCTGATCATCGCCGACCAGCAGTTCGCGCTGGTGCCGATCCGGCCCGAGGAGCCGGGCGAGGGCGCGATCCTGGCGCGGGGCAGCGCGCTGGTGCGGCCCTATCTGAGCCTGTACGAGCACTGCTGGCACACGGCGACCCCGTACGGGGTGGAGGCGGCGACGGAGGCGGGCGGGGACGGCCTGTCGGAGCAGCAGCGGGCGGCGCTGCACATGCTGGCCTCGGGGATGAAGGACGAGCGGATCGCGCGGACGCTCGGGGTGTCGCTGCGGACGGTCAGCCGGATGATCTCGGAGCTGATGCAGGAATTGGGGGCCACGAGCCGATTCGAGGCGGGGGCCCGGGCGGTGCGGCTCGGCTGGCTCGACTGAGGAGTGCGCGGGGTTCTCCGTGAAAGGCCGGAATCACGGAAAACACCGGACCCCGCGATCGTGGCAGCGATCACGGGGCCGGAAGGTCACGTATTGCCGGGAGTAATGCCCGGGGAAATGACGTCAGTTGGTGGGGCTGGGGGTCGGCTTCGGCGGGGCGACCGGCCATCCGTTGTCGTCCGCGACGCCGGCGACGGTCTGCGGGACGACGGGGGCGGCGTCCGGCGAGACGGCGAGGGCGGCGCCACCCGCGACGGCCGTACAGGCGACCATCGCGACCAGGAGCTGACGGGCGGCCTTGGTGAGGCGGGCGTTCTGCGCGGACATGATTCCTCCAGGATTCGGAATGGGGATTTCCGCCTTCCGGGGGCCCGTGCCGCCGGGCGTTCCCTGAAGACATCTCCATACTGTCCCGCCCTCGAGAACGAATCCAGAGATGCTCGCTGCGTGGACCCGCCATGGCGTGGATGCGTCAATGCGCCTTTCCCACAACGGAATTGAGGCATCCGGAGCTCGCCATACCTTTGGTTGAACCAAAAGAGATGCTAGACTTGTGCTACGGCCTTCTCGTTCCTCCAGGAGAGAGGGGCCGCCGGGGCAGGGGCGTGCCGCCGCCCCTGCCCCACCCTTCCGCGCACGGCAGCCCGGCGCGTCTCCGCCAGCGCCCCCCGGTACACCTCGACCGTCCGCGCGGCGGACGCGCGCCAGCTCATCCCGCCCGCGTGGTGGACCGCCGCCTCCCCCATCGTCTCCACCGCCTCCGGACGGGCCGCAAGCCACCGCAGCCGGCGGGCGTACTCCACCGGGTCGTGTCCGCGCACCAGCAGCCCCGTCACCCCGTCCCACACCGCCGTCGGCAGCCCGCCGACCGCCGCCGCGAGCACCGGCGTCCCGCACGCCTGCGCCTCCAGGGCGACCAGACCGAACGACTCGCTGCGCGACGGCACCACCAGGACGTCGGCCGCCCGGTACCACTCCGCCAGCGCGGCCTGCGGGACCGGCGGCAGGGGCCGCAGCACGTCGACGACGCCCAGCTCCTCCGCCAGCCGCCACACCGTCCCCTCCCGGGTCGCGCCCGAGTGCCCCCCGATCACCGGCACCAGCAGCCTGCGACGCAGCCCCGGCGCCTCCCGCAGCAGCTCGGCGACCGCCCGCACCAGGACGTCCGGCCCCTTGAGCGGCTGGATGCGGCCCGCGTAGAGCGGCACGAACGCGTCGGCCGGCAGCCCCAGCCGCGCCCGCGCGGCCGCCCTGCCCTCGCCCCGGTGGAAGGTCCGCAGATCCACCCCGGGCCGGACGACCTCGGTCCGCTCCTCCTCCGCCCCGTACAGCGTGCGCAACGCCCCTGCCTCGGCCGCGGTGTTGGCGATCAGCCGGTCGGCGGCGCCCACCACCTGGTGCTCCCCGCGCACGCGCAGCTCCGGTTCGGGCGTGTCGCCCGCCGCCAGCGAGGCGTTCTTCACCCGCGCCAGCGTATGGGCGGTGTGCACGAGCGGCACCCGCCAGCCCACCGAGGCGATCCGGCCCGCCTGCCCCGAGAGCCAGTAGTGCGAGTGGATCAGGTCGTACCGCCGCTCCTCCTTGAGCAGCGCCAGCGAGAACGGCACCACCAGGTCGGGCATGGCCTCCTTGGGCAGCGGGCCGCGCGGCCCCGCGTGCAGATGGCGCACCCGCACCCCCGGCGCCGGCTCCACGACGCGGGGCCGGTCCTCGCCCCGGCAGCGGGTGAACAGATCGACCTCCAGGCCCTGTTCGGCCAGGGCACGGGAGAGTTCGACCATGTAGACGTTCATGCCGCCGGCGTCCCCCGTCCCGGGCTGGTGGAGCGGGGAGGTGTGGACGCTGAGCATGGCGACGCGCAGGGACACGTGGAACTCCTGAGGAGTGGGGGGCCACGTGTCCCTGCGCGTCGCTGGCGCGCACGGTCACGCGGCAGGGTGGGTGAGGGTGCGGGTCGTGCGGGGTGCGGGGCGGTGCGTGGGTGCGGGTGGAGCGGGGCGGTGCGTGGGTGGGGGCGGTACGGGGCGCGCGTGCGGGTCGCGCGCCGCCGGGTCGTCCGGGGCGGGTCCTCCGGAGCCGGACTCGTCCGGGGCAGGCCCTCCGGGCCGGGCCCGGGCCGTCAGAAGCCGAAGACCGGGCCCGAGGGCGGCGCCAGTCGCGTCCCCGGCAGCGGGGCCGACAGGGCCTGCCAGTCGACCGGCCGGCCCGGCTCCGCCCGGAGCGCCGCCGCGAGACGGTCGGCGCCCTCCGGCATCACCGGCCGCGCCCACGCGGACAGTGCGGACGCCACCGACAACTGGGCCGCGAGCGCCGGGAGATGACGGCAGGAGGTGCTGGGCCGGCAGCGCTCGTGGGCGTTCACATGGCCGAAGTCGGCCACCGAACGGACCATCTCGTCGAGGAGGGCCATCGCCCGCCGCGGGTCGAAGGCGTCGGGGCCGTACGCCTCGCGCAGATCGTCGACCCCCCGGTGCAGCCGCCGCTCCAGGACGTCCCAGCCGGTGCCGCCGGGCAGCGCCTGCGGGGCGAGCCCGCCGCACTCCTCCCGCACCGACGAGAAGAGCCGCGACAGCCAGCTGTTCCAGCTCTCGTCCAGCTCCTGCCGGGCCGCGGCGAGCCGCTCCCGCCGGAAGACCGTGCGCCGGCCCAGCGGACGGGCCTGAAGGACGTGGCGGCGCAGGCTGTCGGAGCCGTACTCGGTGAGCAGGTCAAGCGCCCACACGTTGCCCTCCTGGACGCCCTCCTCGATGACGTACGACTCGTTGACGTTGAAGTCCTGCGGCAGCTTGACGTCCTGCGCCAGGAGCAGCACCGGAAGCAGCACCGCGTGGCAGAAGGCGTGCCCGAAGCCGCAGAAGTGGATGGCGCGGCGGGGCAGCGGGCCCGTGGTGTCGTAGCCGAAGAGATGCATCGCGGCGGCCTCGAAACAGCCGTCGATCCGGTGGTCGGGGAAGCCCTCCACCGGCACCGGCAGGCCCCACTCGGCGGGATGGCCGACGGCGATGTCCGGCAGGCCGTCCTCGACGAGCGACTCGCAGAGCGCCGCGAGGCGCGGCGGCAGGCCGGCCGTCGCCCAGTACTCCGCCAGCGTCTCCCGGAAGGGCTCCAGGGGCACGTACAGCCGGCGGCAGCGGCGGGGCACCGCCGGGGTGTCGCACAGCGCGCAGCGGGCCCCGACGAGGTCACCGCCGTCGTTGGGCCGGGCGCACTCGTGGCACATGCCGCCGTCGCTGACGGCGCCGCAGTGCGGGCAGGCGCCCGTCGCGTGCGCCCCGTACAGCCAGCGGTCGCAGGGCTCGCAGTACGGCAGGAGCCGCGTGCGGGGCGCGATGACCCCCTGCGCGAACAGCCGGGCGAAGAGGTCCTGCACCCAGCGCCCGTAGCCCTTGTCGCGGCGCGGACGCACGATGTGGTCGAACTCCACGCCCGAGCGCAGCCAGTCCGCGGTGATCGCGGCCCGGTAGCCCTCCGCGACCTCCTCGGGCTTGCGGTGGTGCCGCAGCGCCCGCACCTCGACGGAGGAGGCGTGGTCCGCGGTGCCGGTGGTGAACCGGACGGCCTCGCCCTCCGCGCGCAGGAAGCGGGTCAGGACGTCGGCGGCGACGTACGGCCCGGCCAGATGGCCGATGTGGAGTTCGCCGTGGGTGGCGGGAGGGGTCGCGGTGATCCAGATAGGGGTGCTCATGGGACCTCCTTGACGCTGTGGTGCGGTGGGCTTCGGCGGTCGCGTGCGGCGGAGCGCCGTCGGCGCAGGGCGGTCAGCGGGTCTCGGTCGTTCGGGAAGGGTCAGCGGGGCTCGAAGTGGAACGAGCGGATGAAGCAGTCGCGGGGCTGCTCGACGGCGTAGACGACGCACTCGAAGAGGGCCTGCGTGGTCAGCTTCTCGTCGGGCGCCACCCCGTCCGGGTCGGAGCCGTCCCACTCCGCGAAGCGCGGGTCCGACGTCGAGAAGTCCGGCGGGAACAGGGAGAAGACGCGCACCCCCGACGGCCGCAGCCGCCGCGACAGGATGTCCGCGAACCCGGCCTGGGCGCTCTTCGCCGCCCAGAACGCCTCGTGCGCCGCGCCCGCCGTCGCCGCGGAGGCGCCCTCGGCGTCGCGGACGGCCACCATGTTCACGATGTCGGGCCGCAGCGAGCCGCGCAGCAACGGCAGGAAGTGCTTGACCATCAGGACCGTGCCGCCGGCCGTCGACTCGATCGTCTCCACGATCTCCGCGTCGCTCGCGGCCTCCAGGTCCATGCCGTCCAGCCAGCGGGCCCCGTTGTTCACCAGCAGGTCCACCCGGTCGGTGCGTTCGCCGACGCGGGCCGCGAACTCCCGGATCTCCGCGGGCCGGCTCAGGTCGCAGCCGAACGCGTGGATCCGGTCACGCGCCGAACCCATCACCTCCGCGCGCGTCCGCTCGGCGGCCTCGACGGTCCTCGCCGACACGTAGACCTCCGCGCCGAGATGCGCGAATCCGACGGCGAGCGCGCGACCGAAATAGCGGGACGCCCCGGTCACGACGACACGCAGATTCTCGAATTTCATGTGTGTCTGCTCTCCCCACGGATACCGGTTGCCGGTCCATTTCAGCGTGGCAGAGGAAACGGTCGCCCACCCTCGTGAGCAGCCTGCGCGTTCACGCCGTTGCGTGGACACGCCAGGGCAGTTCCAGGCGGTCCAGCACCTCGGCCCGCTTGTGGTGGACCCGCACCCGGTCCCGCGCCGCCGACACCGTCACCGCCCCGCCCGGCGTCCGCACCTCACCGTCCACCGCCGGCACGACCGTCCCCCCGATCGCCCCCGCCGCGGCGAACGCGGCGGCGCCCGTCACCGCCAGCCGCGGGTGCCAGCCACCGACCGTGAGGGCGCGCACGGCGGGGGTGCGGGTGGCGGTGCGGGCGGCGGCGGTGTCGGTGTCCGGATCGGTGTCCGCCGCTTCGTCTCCGCCCGTGAACACCGCGATCTTCGGCAGCGCCGAGCCCTCCGCGTACCCCAGCACACGGGCGGCCTCCGCCCGCAGCTCCAGCAGCCGCCTCCTCAACGCCCCCTCCTCCGGGGGCACCCGGGCCGCGTCCACGAACACGTACGGATTTCCGTAGCGCACGATCGACACCGGCACCCCGTCCAGCACGTCCACCGGCCTCCCCGTCGGCAGCGTCCCCGGACCGCCCGGCGCCCTCAGGAAACTCAGCGTGTACGCGTCCCCCTCCGGCTCGCACCGCACCACGTCCCCCGTCGTCACCGCCCTCACCTCCACCGGTCCGCGCCGCCCCTCCGCCACGACGCAGGCCAGCAGCGAATGCCCGCACCCCGCGCGGAAGTCGAACCCGCCGTCGGGCAGGGCCTGCACGAAGCGGTACCGCAGGGCCGTCCCCGCCCTCTCGTACAGCGCGATCTTCCCGATCCCCTCGTACGGCGTGCCCGCCAGCGCCGCCCGGACCCTCGCGAGCTCGCCGCCCGTCCCCACGCGCAGCGACGCCCCCCTCACCACCAGCGTCGGCCCCGGCGCCCCCTCCGCCGCCACCACCACCACCCTCACCACCCCTCCTTCCCCACGGCCGGCGCCAACCTCGTTCTGAGCCTTCGTTCCGCTGGGGCGGAACCGGTGCCGCCTCGTTGTGGGCAACTGTTCCGCTGGGGCGGTGCCCACCCCTGGGACGGGGCCGGTGCCAGCCCCGTTGTGGGCAGTCGTTCCGCTGGGGCGGAACGGGTGGGCACAACGGAACGGCGCCCCCTGCCGGGCCTAGGCTTCCGCGCCTGGGCCCCGCACCCCGTGCGCGTCGCACGGCTTGGTGCGGGTCCAGGCACGAGGGGCGGAGGCGCCGCCAAGGGCGCCGTCCCGTGTGCCCACCCGTCCCGCCCCAGCGGGACGATTGCCCACACGGGGGATCGTGCGGCGCGCCGTCCCGCGTGCCCACCCTCCCCCAAGCTCTCGGCTTCGCTCGAGCAGGGGGGACCCCCATCGCCCCAGCGGGACGATTGCCCACACTCCGGTGGGGCGGGGCCGACGCGGCGGGCGGCGCGGCGCGGCGCGGCACGGGGGCGCGGCCCGTGAGGGGGTCATGCGGCGTAGTCGAGGGGGAGGCGGAGGGTTTGGACGATGTCGAGCCAGAGTTCGTGGACGGCGAGAGCCCAGAGCGCCTGGGCGTCATGGTGGCTGGGCCGTTCGAGGTGGCGGGCGAGGAGCCGGGAGACGCGGTCGGCGCGAAGGCGTCCGCCGAGGACGAGGCGGGCGGGGGAGAGGAGTTCGCGGACGGTGTCGAGGAGGGGCGTGCCGGGGGCGAGCAGGGCGGCGACGGGGAGGGTGAAGGGCTGTTTGGGGCGCCGGAGGATCCCGGCGGGGAGGAGCTCGGCGCCGGCGGCGTGGAGTGCGGCCTTGCCGGTGCGCGCGGCGGTGGGGAGGGCGCGGGCGTGGGCGACGACGGAGGGCTGGCAGAAGGGCATCCGGGCTTCGACGGCCCAGGCCATGGAGAGGTGGTCGACGCGCCGCAGGTGGTAGGCGGGGAGCCGCCAGCGGGTCTCGAAGGCGGTCATGGCGGTGAGCCGGTCCTGGCCGCCGGCCTCGGCGGAGCGGAGTTCCTGGGCGATGCGGTCGGCGGCGGAGCCTTGGTCGGCGATGTAGGCGCGGTAGTGGGAGGTGTAGAGGTGTTCGCGGAGGAGGCGCGGGGCGGCGGAGAGGGCGTCGGTGTAGGCGCCGGCCCAGTCGGCGCCCGCGGGGGCGGCGAGTGCGGTGTTCATCCGGTCGTAGCCGCCGAAGAGTTCGTCGGCGCCGTCGCCGGTGAGGGCGACGGTGAAGCCGTTCTGGCGGACGGCGCGGAAGAGCGCGTAGGTGGAGACGGTGATGGGGTCGGCGTTGGGCTGGCCGAGGTGGCGGACGGTGCGGGTGAGGAGGGAGCCGAGTTCGTCGGGGTCGACGGCGATCTCGTGGTGGACGGTGCGGGCGCGGCGGGCGACGGAGCGGGCGTGGGCGGCTTCGGATCCGGGCCAGCGGCCGCGGTAGGTGAGGTGGAAGGTGTGGAGCGGCGGCGCGTCGGTCTCGCGGGCGTGTTCGGCGGCGAGTGCGGTGACGAGGCCGGAGTCGAGGCCGCCGCTGGTGATGGCGCAGACGGGGAGTTCGGCGCGGGCGAGGCGGCGGACCTCGTGGCGCAGGACGTCCTGGGTGTCGCCGTCGGGTGCGGCGGGGTGGGTCGTGCGGCGACGGACGACGGGGGTGGCGCCGGGGCGTACGAGGGCGGTGGCGCCGGGCGGGAGGACGGTGACGCCGTCGAGGGCGGTGTGGGTGGAGAAGGAGGTGCGGGTGGCGAGGAGGGTGTCGAGGGCGTCTTCGCGGGGGGCGGCCCGTACGCCGTCGAAGGCGAGGAGGGCGGGGATCTCGGAGGCGAAGCGGGTGGATCCGTCGCGGGGGTCGTGGTGGAGGTGGAGGGGTTTCATGCCCATGTCGTCGACGGCGAGGACGAGTCCGGTGGTTCCGGGGCGCAGGTCGAGGACGGCGACGGCGAACATGCCGTCGAGGTGTTCGGCGAAGGCGGGGCCGTACTCGGCGTAGAGCGCGGGGAGGACGGTGCCGTCGCAGAGGTCGGGGAAGCGGTGACCGCGGGCGGCGAGGGTGCGGCGCAGTGCGGCGTGGTTGTAGATCTCGCCGTTGAGCACGGCGAGGATGCCGGGGAGGTGGGGCAGCCGGTAGGGCTGTTGGCCGCCGCGCGGGTCGGTCACGGCGAGCCGGTCGCAGCCGAGGGCCCAGCCGGGTCCGCTGAGCACGTGGTGCTCGTCGGGGCCGCCGTGCCGCTGGCGGGCGGAGGCCGCCGCGAGTCCGGCGGGGTCGGGCCGGTCCGCTCCCGCGGCGAGGGAGCCGAGAATCCTGCACATGGCGGTCGCCTCCGAGTCCGAAGTCACTGTCCTGCGCGCGCCGGTGTCCTCACGCGTTCACGTCTGCGCGCCGGCGCTCCGTCGCGCCCGCCGCACCGACCACACTGGTCGAGCTCAATGATTTGAATCTACCAAGTTTTTGAATGGCGCGTAAGTGCCATGTCCAGTTCACGCCACGGGTCGGCCTTGCGACGCCCCCGGCCGCCCCAACAGGCTGGGTTCCATGGAGGACTTGGCGACCGATCTCACCCAGCTCACCGACCGGGGCGCGCCCGAATCCCTGCTGGTCGTGGCCGCGCACCCGGACGACATCGAGTTCTGCGTCAGCGGCACGGTCATGCAGTGGATCGCGCGCGGCACCCGCGTCACGTACTGCATCGTCACGGACGGCGGCGCCGGCGGTTACGACGAACAGCTCCCCCGCCAGGCGATGGCGGACCTGCGCCGCGCCGAGCAGGTCCACTCCGCCAAGCTCAGCGGCGTCGCGGACGTCCGCTTCCTCGGCTACCCGGACAGTTTCGTGGAGGCCACCGTGGAGCTGCGCCGCGACCTGTGCCGGGTCATCCGCGAGGTGCGCCCCCAGCGGGCGGTCATCCCCTCGCCCGAGATCAACTGGGCGCGCGTCGCCGACCTCCACCCCGACCACCGGGCGGTCGGGGACGCCTGTCTGCGCGCGGTGTACCCCGAGGCCCGCAACCCCTTCGCCCACCCCGAGCTCCTCAAGGAGGAGGGGCTGGAGCCGTGGACCGTCCATGAGCTGTGGCTGATGACCGGTCCCACCCCGAACCAGTACGTCGACGTCACCCCCGTCTTCGACCGCAAGGTCGAGGCGCTGCGCATCCACACCTCCCAGACCGCCCACTTCGACGACCTCGCCGGTCTCCTGCGCACCTGGCTCGGCGAGCACGCGGCGGCGGGCGGCCTGCCCGCGGGCCGCATGGCGGAGGCGTTCCAGATCGTCCACATCGACTGACCCTTCGGCCGGACCCGTCGGCCGGACCTCTTCACGACCCTTGTAGGTGCAGGGGACACATGAGACCGTCTTCGCCCAACAGCTCGTGACCTGGGGGGAGTTCACGTCATGGCGGTCGAACGGTCGGACGAGGAAGCGGCGTTGATGCGCCGGTACGCACTGCCGTGGATCGAGGCGGACGAGGACCGCTCCGGGGACGCCGACGGCAACCTGCGCGCGTACTCCTCGGCGCTCGCGAACGACGGGGCCGACGCGAACAAGGCCGTGGAGCGGCTGCTCTCCAGCGGGCGCGGCGAGGCGCTGGAGGCGCTGGAGGAGCACTGGTCCCGCGTCCGCGCCTGCTTCGGGCGGACCGCCCGCGCCGCCGTCGAGATCGCCGCCGGGGTCCAGTCCTGCGGCGACACCGTCGTCATCGGCAAGCACCGGGCCCAGCAGATCGTCGGGTACCTCGCGGCGGTCCACCCCGACCTGGCCGCCACCCCTCCGGACGCCGCCCTCCAGCGCCATGTCGACGTCGCCCGGGAGGACCTGGAGGAGAACGTCAGGGCGACCACCGCCGACGCCCACGACGGCGCGTCCCGCGCGCGGAGCTCCGCGGACGTCGCCGCCCTCCCGTCGGTCCCCGCCTCCCTCGGCGGCGCGACCGGCGGCCCGGGCCAGGGCATCGGCGCCGGGGCGACGGGCGGCGCGGGCCGGGCCGTCGGCGGCGGAGTGGGGATCGGCGGGGCGGCCGGCGCCGCCGCCGGCGGCCTCGGTACGGGCGCCGGGATCGCGGGGGCCGGGATCACGGGCGCGGGGGGCGCCCGGCACGCGGGTCCCCTGGCCGGCAGGACCGCGAGCAGCTGGAACGTCTTCGTCGACCACGACGAGCACCGGCGCGCGGCCGACGGCCTCGCCAAGGCCGCCGAGCACCTCCGCGGCACGACCACGACGACGCTCGCCCGGGCGATGTACGACCTGGACGCCCTCGCCGCGAGCGGCTCCCTCGGCGCCGCCGTCGCCGCCGACTACAGCCCCCTCCTCGCCGACCTCGACCTCGCCGGCCGCGCGCTCGCCGACCACCTCGACGGCCCCCTCCGTTCCCTGGTCGTCGCCATGGCGCGGGACCAGAAGGACACCGACGACACCCGGCGCGACCGCTTCGGCTTCCGGAACCACTGAGGGACGGCCCCGCCACGAGGGGCGGGACCATCCGGGCACGGCGCCCCGACCGGGCGGACCGGACCACACCGGAGGGCCGGGTCGTACCGGAGGGCCGGACCACACCGGAGGGCCGGGTCGTACCGGAGGGCCGGACCGTACGGCAGGGTCAGGCCGCGGCGGTCCGCCACGGCCGGTGGCCCGGGCCCGTCGGGTGCGTGCCCGTGACGGCCATGACGACGGAGTAGAGGCTCGTCTCGGCGGCGATGAAGAGGCGGTTGCGCTTGGCACCGCCCCAGGAGATGTTGGCGACCGCCTCGGGGAGGTCCAGCCGGCCGATGAGCGTGCCGTCGGGGTCGTAGCAGTGCACGCCGTCGTTCATGGCGGCCGCCCAGAGGCGGCCCCCGTCGTCGAAGCGGAGGTTGTCGAAGCGGGCGTGCTCGCGGTGGGCGGCGTCGGCGAAGACCTCGCCGTCGGAGAGGGTGCCGTCGTCGCGGACGTCGAAGACCCGGATGAGGCCCGCGCGGGTGTCGGAGACGTACAGCTGCCGCTCGTCGTGCGAGAAGACCAGCCCGTTCGGCGCGCCGAAGCAGTCGGCGACCAGCCGCACCTCGCCCGTGCCGGGGTCGACGCGGTAGACGTTGTTGCCGCCGATCTCGCTCTCCGCCCGGTAGCCCTCGTAGTCGCTGGTGATGCCGAAGTCGGGGTCGGAGAACCAGACCGACCCGTCGGACTTCACGGTGGCGTCGTTCGGGCTGTTCAGCCGCTTGCCGTTCCACCGGTCCGCGAGGACGGTCACGGTGCCGTCGTGCTCGGTGCGGGTCACCCGGCGGTTGCCCTGCTCGCAGCTGACGAGGCGGCCCTGCCGGTCGAGCGTGTTGCCGTTGGCGTGGCCGGCGGTGCGGCGGAAGACGCTCACCGCGCCGGTCTCCTCGTCCCACCGCAGCATCCGGTCGTTGGGGATGTCGCTCCACACGACCTGCCGCCAGGCGGGCACGTAGACCGGGCCCTCGGCCCAGCGGCAGCCGGTGAACAGCACCTCCGGCGCGTCGTCGCCGTTCATGCACCGCCCGGTGCGGAACCGCTCGTCGAACATCTCGTACAGCCCAGGGTGCTCGCTGGCCATGGAACCCCTCCCCCTCCGCCGACGCCGACCGTCGGCCGCCGACCGAATGCCATCCTGCTGGACGTGAACATTGCAGGATGGGATACGGTCATGACAACACATCACCGAACGGAGAGTCGTGGATCACATCGACCGCGTCCTGCTGGCCCGGCTCCAGCAGGACGCGACCCAGTCCTACGCCGCCCTGGGCCAGGCCGCCGGCCTCTCCGCGGGGGCCGCCCACGAGCGGGTGCGCAAGCTCCGGGAGCGCGGGGTCATCCGGCGCACGGCCGCCGAGGTCGACCCGGCGGCCGTCGGCGGCGGCGTCCTCGCCTACGTGATGGTCGACTCCACCTCCTGGATGGGCGACTCGGCCGACGCCTTCGCCGCCCTCCCCGAGATCCTGGAGGCCCACGTCATCGCCGGCAGCGCCGCCGTCCTCGTGAAGGTCAGGACCACCACCACCGAACGGCTCCAGGACGTGCTGCGCCGCCTCTACGCCATCGACGGCGTCAGCGGCACCCAGGCCACCGTCGTCCTGGAGACGTTCTTCGAGCGCCCGGTGTCGCCGCTGACCGAGGAGTGACCCGGGAGTGACCCGGGAATGACCGGCGCCGACCGCCGGCGCGCCTCACCGCCGCCAGAACAGGTGGTGGGTCACCCGGCCGCCCGGGCTCGGCACGACGTCGTGGTGGAAGCGGTCGTCCAGCTCGTCCGGCGACTCCCAGAGCCGCGCCCCGTCGCCGAGTTCCAGGGGCGAGACCGCCACGTGCAGGGTGTCCACGAGGCCGGCGTCCAGGAACTCCCGGATCGTCGTCGCCCCGCCGCCGAGCCGCACGTCCTTGCCTCCGGCGGCCTCCCGCGCGAGCGCGAGGACCTTCTCCGGCTCGTCGTCCACGAAGTGGAAGGTCGTCTCGCCCAGCGCGAACGACGGCCGCGGGTGGTGGGTCATCACGAACACCGGCGTGCGGAAGGGCGGTTCGTCGCCCCACCAGCCCTGCCACTCGTGGTCCTGCCACGGTCCGCGCTGGGGACCGAACTTGTTCCTGCCCATGATCTCCGCGCCGATGTTCCGCGGGTAGTCCCGGGTCAGGTAGTCGTCCAGCCCCCTGCTGCCGCCGGGGTCCGTCCGCATGGGCCAGCTCGCCGTCGCCCCGGCCCACGAGAACATCGCCCCGGGATCCGCGTGGCCGAACGGCCGCTCCAGGCTCTGCCCGACGCCCGCCCCGTAACCGTCGCCGGAGACGTTGAAGTTCTGCACCCGCAACAACTGCTCCATGTCCGTCCTCCTCGCTCGTACCTGCCGACAGGGGGTGGACCGCCCGCACGGCGCGGACTCATCGCCCTTCCGGCGCCGGATCCGGCACGAACCGCCCGGCCCGTGCCTAGGATCGCCGCATGACCACCCACCGACCCGCCTCGACACGGTCCTGCATGTCCCTGTGGTCCCGGGACTCCTTCCTCTCCATCGGCTCCGTCGGCTCCGCGCTCTCCATCGGCTCCGTCGGCTCCTTCCTCTCGGTCGGCTCCGTCGGATCGGCCGCGTCGGTCGCCTCCGTAGGCTCCTGGGCCAGCGCCGGTTCCCTCCTCTCCGCCTGCTCGACCTGGTCCGTCCTCTCCTGGCGCTCGCGTCGCGGCGTCCTGGCCGCCGGTGCCGGGGTCGCCCTCGTCACCACGCTCGCCCTCACCGCGCGGGCCCGCCGCACCTCCTGAGAACGCCGGCTCACAGCGTTTCGGGCACGCCCGGCCGGAGGCGGCGCAGGCGGCCCGCCAGGTCCGGGGCGGCGAAGGCCTCGTCGATGCGGGCGGGGTCCTCGGCGAGGTGGTCCCAGGCGTCGAAGTGGAGGGGGACGACGGTGCGGGCGCCGAGGGTGCGGGCGAGAGCGGCTCCTTCGTGGGCGGAGAGGGAGAAGGCGCGGTCGCCGGTGGCGGGGAAGTGGGCGTCGCCGAGGTGGAGGAAGGCGGTGTCGAGGGGGAAGCGGACGCCGATCTCGGCGAGGGCGTCGTGGCGGACGGTGTCGCCGGAGAAGTAGTGGGCGCGGCCGTCGTGTTGGAGGACGAAGCCGGTGACGGGGCCGGTGACGGGTTCGGTGCCCTCGGGGCCGTGGCGGGCGGGGGTGGCGGTGACCGTGACGGTGGTGGCGCCGGCGGTGATCCGCCGGGTGTCCCAGGGCGCGAGGCCCTCGACGCGGCCGGTGACGCGGCGGTCGGCACGGAGGCGTTCGGCGGCCTCGGGCGTGGTGAGGACGGTCGCGGCGCGGGCGAGGACCGCGCGGCCGGCGTGGTCGAGGTTGTCGGCGTGCTGGTCGTGGGAGAGCAGGACGAGGTCGGGCGGCGGCAGCTCGTCGGGGGTGAGGGCGGGGCTCGCGGTGCGGCGCAGGGGCCGGGCGCCGGGGTAGTCGGCGGGGGCCGGGTCGAGGGCGGGGTCGGTGAGGACGGTGAGGTCGCCGAGGCGGAGGAGGACGGTCGCCGTCCCGACGTGGGTGACGGTCGCGGGGCGGGTCACGGCCGGGCCGCCGCGGCGTCGATCTTGTCCTGGAGGCCGGTCAGGAGGCTCTGGAGGAGCTCGACGGTGAGCTCGTCGGTGAGGTTGCCGTCGGCGTCGAAGCGCTCGTGGGAGCGGAGGACGTGGACTTCGGGCTTCGCGACGACGTCGGTGTCCGTGCAGAGGAGGATCTGGCGGAGGGCGAGCTGCGCGCGGACGGTGCCGAAGCTGCCGGGGCCGGCGCCGAGGATCGCGGTGGGCTTGTGGCGCAGGGGCAGGCCCTCGGTGCCGGTCCAGTCGGTGCTGAGCCAGTCGAGGGCGTTCTTGAGGACGCCGGGGACGGAGTAGTTGAACTCCGGGGTGGCGATGAGCAGTCCGACCGACGCCGCGGCGCGGCGGCGGAGCTCGCCGACGGCGGCCGGCCGCCGTTCGGGGGTGTCGAGGTCGAGGTCGTACGGCGGGATGTCGCGCAGTCCTTCGTAGATCTCGATCTCCCGGGTGCCGGGGTTGAACTTCTGTGCGGCGCGGAGCAGTCGGGTGTTGTGCGAGTCGGCGCGGAGCGAGCCGGACAGGGCGAGGATCGTGGACGCGGACATGGGGTCCCCCGTTTCGTCGGGTGAGCCGGCGGGCGCCGGGCTCGACGGGCTGAAGCTAAACCGAACGGTTCAGTCTGTCAATCAAACGGTTCAGTCTTGACAGTGAACCGAGTGGTGTAGTTCCGTCGGCGCATGGCCACTCACCCGAGCGAGTCCCCGACCGTCGCGGCCGACCAGGCCGTCACCGAGCGGACCGTCGCCCGCGTCACCCGCCCCGTCCACACGCACGAAGGCGCCGGATTCCCGGTCCGCAGGCCCTTCCCCACCGAGGACGTCCCCTTCCTCGACCCGTTCCTGATGGTCGACCAGGTGGGACCCACCGAGCTCGGCCCCGGGGAGGCCAAGGGCGCGCCCCCGCATCCGCACCGCGGCTTCGAGACGATCCAGTACGTCCTCGACGGCGACGTCGCGAACGCCGACTCACGCGGTCACCGGGCCGTCGTCCGCTCCGGCGGCGTCCAGTGGCTCACCGCCGGCTCCGGGATCGTCCACGAGGCCCTGCCCACCGAGGAGTTCCTCGCGGCGGGCGGCCGTCAGCACATGCTCCAGATCTGGGTGAACCTGCCCGCGCGCCTCAAGGGCGTCCCGCCGCACAGCCGGAACGCGGAGGCCGCCGACCTCCCCGTCGCCGTCACCCCGGACGGCTCCGCGCTGACCGTCCTCGCCGGCAGCAGCCACGGCGTGACCGGCCCGTTCGTCCCCCGTACGCCCCTGCTCGTCGTCCACGCGCGGTTCTCGGCCGACGGCCGCGCCGAGTTCACGGTCCCGGCCGGGCACAACGCGATGGTGTACGTCCTCCAGGGCGCCGCCACCGTGTCCGGCGCGCACCTGGCCGACGGCCACCTCGCGGTCCTGGCCCGGGACGGCGAGCGGTTCACGGTCGGGGCGGCCGCGGACGGGGACGGGGACGGGCCGTCGGCCCCGTCCGGCCGGGCGGCCGAGGTGCTCGTCCTCGCCGGGGAGCCGATCGGCGAACCGGTCGCCCGCAGCGGCCCGTTCGTGATGAACACCGCCGCCGAACTGCGGCAGGCGGAGCGGGACTTCCGGCGCGGTCTCATGGGACGGATGGCGCCGTGACGGCCCTGTCGGCGCCCGCGCGGAAGGCCGCCCCCCGGGGCGCGGCGAGGGCCGGGCTGCTGCTGGCCGCCCTCGCCGCGCCGGCCGCGATGGGCGTGTCCGGCCCGAGCCTCGCCCTGCCGGAGGCGGCCCGCGCGCTGGCGGTCTCGCCGGCGTCGGCGGCCTGGCTGATGACGGCGTTCGGCATCGGCATGGCGGCCGGGACCCCCCTCCTGTCCGCCACGGCGGGCCGGCGGCACGGCCCCGCCGGGGTCGTGCGGGCCGCCGCCGCCCTCGTCGCGCTCGGCGCGCTGCTCGTCCTGGTCGCCCCCGGCCTGCCCCTGGCGGTCGCCGGCCGGGCCCTGGAGGCCGCGGGCGCGGCCGGTCTGAACGTCGCCGCCTTCCAGCTCGCCGGCCGGGACCCCACCGGCCGCACGGCGGGGCTCGTCGCCATCGGCAGCGCCGCGGGCGGCACCGTCGGCCTCTTCGCCGGAGCGGCGGTCGCCGGTGCGCTGGGCTGGCGCGCGGCCCTCGTCCTCCCCCTCCTCGGCTTCCTGGCGCTCGTCCCGGTCCTCCGCCTGACGGAGCGGGAGCCGGAGCGGGGCCGGTCCGTGATCCTCGGCGGGAGCCCCGGCCCGGGCGCGGCCCCGGACGGTGGCGCGAGGCCGTGCGGAGAGACGGGCCGCACCCCCGCACCGGCGACGGGCACGGGCCGCACCCCCGGTCCGGCCGGTCCCGCCGCCGGGAAGGGCAGCCGCCGCGGGACGGGCGGCCGCCGCGGCAAGGGCGGCGCCCCCGTCCCCCTCGACGTCCTCGGCGACCGCCGTTTCCGGGCCGCCGCCGGGCTGATGCTCGCCGTCTCCACGGTCAACTTCGCCCTGCTGTACGCGGCTCCGCGCCGGGTCGCCGCCCTCACCGGCTGGAGCGCGGTGGAGACGGGGGCGGCCGCGTCGCTGGCGGCGCTGGCCGGAGCCCTGCTGTCGTGGCTGCTGATCCGCTCGGCGCTGGTGCTGGGGGCCCGCCGGGTCCGTGCCCTCCTGGCGGCCGGGTCGGTGGGGGCGCTCGCCCTCGCCCTCGCCGCGCCGTGGCCCGCGGTGGTCCTCGTCGCCTCGGGGACGAGCGCCCTCGTCACCGCCGCCGGTCAGGGGCTGCTCACCGGCGCGGCGACCGGCGGTCTGCCGCCGGCCCGCCACGGGCTCGCGATCAGCCTCTTCAACCTGGCGTTCCTGACCGGCGTGGCGGCGGGCCCGGCGCTGGCGGCCCTGGCCGCCCCGGCGGCGTGAACGCCGGACGACCCGAGGGAGGGACCCCGGCCACCGCGGGTCCCGGCCCGCCCCGGCCCGCCCTCGGCCGCGCTTTACAGACCGAACCGTTCAGTTCATATACTGACCGTTCCCCCGTCACCCCTCGTAAGGACAGCCCCATGGGAGCCGGAGCCGAGACCCAGGACGCCGTGGACGAGTACGGCATCCCGATCATCCCGGACCCCGCGGACGCGGCCTCGCGCAAGCGTCAGGCGATCATCGACGCGGCCCTCGCGGAGTTCCTGGCGGAGGGGTACTCGGCGGCCTCGATGGACGCGATCACCCGGGGCTCCGGCGTCTCGAAGGCGACGATCTACAAGCACTTCGGCAGCAAGGAGCGGCTGTTCCTCGCGGTCATCGGCGGTGTCCTGCCGAAGACGTACGCGGACCTGGAGCCGTCCAACTCCACGATCGCCGACGCCCCCGACCTGCGGGCCGCGCTCGTGAAGCTCACGACGGACTGGGCGCGGATCCTGCTGCGCCCGGACATCATGTCGCTGCGGCGGCTGGTGATCGGCGAGATCGACCGGTTCCCGCAGCTCGGACAGCTCTGGTACCGGGTCAGCTACGACATGAACAACGGCCCGCTCGTCGAGGCGTTCACCGAGCTGAACGCGCGGGGCGCCCTCGACGCGCCCGACCCGGCACTCGCCGTGCAGCAGCTGGTGGCGGCGACGCTGGGCGTGCCGCAGCTCGTCCGCACCTTCTCCCCCGACGCCGAGATCGACGACGCGGAGCTGACGCGGGTGATCAGCTCGGGAGTGGATCTGTTCCTGGCCCGGTACGCGCGTTCCTGAGGCTCCTGATCCACGCCCAGACCAGCAGGGCCGCCGCCCAGCCGCCGGTGGTGAGGAGCTGGGTGCGGCTGGCCGCGTCGCCGAGCATGAAGAGCAGGACGCCGCCGATGCCCGCGAGGGCGAGGCAGGCCCGTGCCGACGGGCCGTGCAGGCGCAGGTGGGAGGCGGCGATCAGGGCCCAGACGACGAGGATCGCGGCGCCGATGGAGTTCAGCAGGAACGGGAAGACCGTCCGCGGCCAGAGCAGGCTGAGGACGACCGACACGAAGCCGAACGCGGCGGAGGCGAGCACCGCCGCGCGGGGCACGCCGGTGCGGAGCCGGCCGAGTGCGCGGGGTGCGTCGCCGCGCCCGACGAGGGCGTACAGCATGCGCGAGGAACCGTAGATGTTGGCGTTCATCGCCGACAGGAGGGCGACGAGGACGACGGCCTTCATGACGTCGCCGGCGCCCGGGACGCCGATGCGGTCCATCACGGCGGCGTACGGCCCCTCGGCGACGCCCGGCGCGTTCCACGGGACGAGCAGCACGATCACCGCCATGGACCCCAGGTAGCAGACCGCGACCCGCCACATGACGGCCCGTACGCCGGTCCGCACCGCGCGGACGGGGTCGGCGGACTCCGCCGCCGCGATGGTCACGGTCTCCAGCCCGCCGAAGGCGAACACCGCCGCCACCATGCCGACGGCCACGCCGTGCCAGCCGTGCGGCAGGAAGCCGCCGTCGCCGGTGAGGTGCCCGGTCCCCGGTGAGGGGCTGCCCGGCAGCAGGCCCGCGAGGACGACGGCACCGAGGACGAGGAAGCCGGCGATGGCGGCGATCTTCAGTCCGGCGAACCAGAACTCCAGCTCGCCGAAGTTCCGCACCCCGGCCAGGTTGCTCGCCGTGAGGACGCTCATGAACAGCGCCACCCACGCCCAGCCCGGCACCCCCGGCACCCAGCCGCCCACGAGGTGCGCCGCCCCCACGGCCTCCGCGGCGACGCTCACCACCAGCAGCGCCCAGTACATCCACCCGGCGAGCAGCCCCGCCCACGGCCCGAACGCCCGCCGCGCGTGCTCCGCGAACGACCCGGTCACCGGGTGCGCCGCGGACATCTCCCCCAGCATCCGCATCACCAGCGCCGTCAGCACCCCGGCCGCCGCGTACGCCACGAGAATGCCGGGCCCCGCCGCCGCGATCCCGAACCCCGAGCCCACGAACAGCCCCGCCCCGATCGCACCCCCCATCGCGATCATCGCCAGGTGCCGCTGCCGCAGCCCCCCGCCCAGTCCCCGCCCCGTCACGCTTCCCCCGCACCCTCGACCCGTCGCACCGACCAGCGCAGGAGCCTGACTCCCCCTCCCCCGCCCCCGCAACCCGGTACCGCTCCCCGAGACGTCCCGGGACCGGGGGGGGACGACGCGTCGGGGGGGGAGATCCCACCGGCGGAGCACGCTGCGGCACACGCCTCCCACGCTCGCGATATCGACTTCCTGGAAGCGCAGGAGCGGTCGGACCGGTGAACCACCTCGCCGCCACGTCGGCCGTGTGGCGCCTCCTCCGCCGACAGGTACGCGAGCCCTGGCCGGGACGAGGCGCAGGGCCAGGTCTCCATTTGCCCGCCGGTCGAGGCCGAGTTGATGCGCGCCCTGCGCTCGGACCGGGACAACGAGCCCTTCACCACGATGCTCAGCCAGACTTTCGCCTGGGTGCCCACACCGGACGACCCGTGGCCCCGAGTCATCGCGATCCAGCGGGACCTGCTCGGTACCGGTCACCATCGGGGCCCCTCTCCCATGGACATCCTCATCGCACTGACGGCCGAACAGCACCGGCTGACGCTGCTGCACGTCGACGACGACTTCGCCGCCATCGCCAAGGTGTGCCCAGGCATCGACATGGTGCGACTGCTGCCTGACGCATGACCGGGCGGGTGGGGACCCCTCACCGTTGATCCGCTGTTGGCGGGGTGTTGGACGGCGGCGGCAGGGTGGTCGTGTTGCCCCGGCACGGGGGTGTGGGGCAGCCGAAACGCCGACACCAGCAGAAATCGAGGCTTGCCCATGAACGTCAGGACGCCGCTGGCGCGACTCGGATTCGTCGCCGCGAGCACCGCTCTCGCCGCGGGCGCGTGGATCGCCCCGGCCCAGGCCAACCCCTCCGCCCCGTGGATCGGGCCCGGCCAGGCGAACACCTACAACGGAGTGCGCTGCTTCCAGGAGCTCTTCAACGACCTGCAGCACACGATCGGTTACCACCCGATCGCCGAGGACGGCGCCTTCGGTCCGGACACCGCCGGCGCCATCAGGGCGTTCCAGAGCTGGGACGGCCTGCGCCCCGACGGCATCGTCGGCCCCCAGACCGGCGGCGACCTCCTCATCGCCACCTACGGCGGCGGCGGTTGCGCCGCCCACATCCCGAGCCGGAACTGAACCGGTGAAGGGCCGGTCTCCGGAGGCGTGCCGCCTCCGGAGACCGGCCCTTCACCCGTCAGCTCACCAGCCCCACCGCGAGCACCGCGATCAGCGCGCTCGACGCGAGAGCGGTCACCAGGCGCCCCCGCGGACCGGTCAGGACACGGCCCAGCAGGGTGCCGCCCGTCGACAGCAGCAGCTGCCAGCTGACGGAGGCCGCCAGCGCGGCCACCACGAAGACGGCGCCCTCGGTGAACGTCGAGGCGGCCGACGGGCCGCGGGCGAGGATCAGGGCGGCGAAGTAGATCACGGTCATCGGGTTGAGGATCGTGATGCCGAGGAAGGCCAGGAACGCCCTGCCCGGGGTGAGCGGGGCGTCCGCCCCGTCCCGGGTCGGCGCCGACCGCGCCCGGTAGGCCCGTACGGCCGTCCAGGTCGCCCGGCCGGCAAGCCCGAGGAGCACCAGCGCCGACACCCAGCGCAGCGGTCCCGTCACCGGCGTGATCAGCGGTACGAGCGCCGCGCCGCCGACGACGGCGACCAGCGCGTACAGCCCGTCCGCGGCGGCGATGCCCAGCGCCGCGCCCGCACCCGTGCGCCACGGGGAGCGTGCCGCGACCGCCACCAGGTGCGCCCCCACGGCGCCGACCGGAATCGCGATCCCGTAGCCGGCCAGCAGGCCGGCCACCACCGCCCCGGTCACGCGACGGCGGGAATCGAACCTCCGGGGACGCCGGTCCGCTGCTGTCGGTGGTAGGCCGACCCGTCCTTCGTGCGGGCCAGGAACCCGCCGATCACGAGATACCGGCGCAGGGCCGAGAAGTCCTCGTGCACGGTCAGCAGCGCCTCGTTGATCTCCCGCTCGCGGTAGTCCCGCTCCGCGTCGAACAGCGTCTCGGCGAGGTGCGCGAGCAGCGCCTCCCGGCGGGCGGGCCTCCGGGGGATCGCCTTGAGTCGCCCGTCGGCGGCGAACAGGTCCCCGACGGGTCGGGGGCCCGCTGCGGGCAGGTCGGAGTCCGCGGCAGGGCGGTCGGAATGACTGGTCATGGCCGGAAGACTGCCGCCCGCCGCGCCCGCCCCGCAAAGGGTTTTCGGCGCCCGCCACGACCACTGCGGGGATCACCGCCGCCGGTCCGCCGAGCGGTCGGCCCGCCCTTCCGCTACTGCTTGAGCATCACGCTCACGGCCTCCTGCACCGTCGGCAGGACCGTCCGCATCCCGTTCCGTTCGAAGATCGGTCGGGCGTTCTCCATGAACGCCAGGAACGCGTCCTCCGAGTCCCAGAAGTCCACCACCCGCCACCCGCCCGACCCGTCCGGCCCCGCCGCGTGCGCGAGGAACCCCTCCGGCGGGAACCACGCCTCCTGCCTCAGCTGCGCCGTCGTCTCCTCGTACTGCTGCTGCGTCCCACCCGGGATCTCGACGGTCACGATGACGGCCATGGCTCTGCTCCTGTACGTGCGGGACGGGTCCCGACCAGCACAGCAGCGCACCTCCCGCCCCGCACGGCGACGCCCCCCGAACGAGCGATCCCCGCCGTGCCGCAAGATGGCGCCATGGCCTCCTTCTTCGACCCCCGGCCCGTCCCGCCGGGCCGGTACCCCCTGTGGGACGACGCCCTCGCCCTCCTCAACCGCGACCTGGCCGCCACGCTCCCCGACCGGAAGCCCCTCCGGTACCTCTCCTGGTGGTGCGCCGGCGAACGCCTCCGCCGCGGCTCCTCCCACATCCGCGCGGCCGCCGGCGCCCTCGACACCACCGTGCGCGTCGTACGCCCCAACCGCCAACAGCGCCAAGCGCGTTGAGACGTCAACGCGCCTCCGGTCCCGCCCTGCGTCAGACCGCGTACGCCCGCGCGAACGCGGTGAACACCGACCAGGCGGCGGGGGTGGCGGTGACCTCACCCCGGGCGTGGTCCTTGCTGTCGCGGACGAGGACGGCACCGGGGAGGTTGTCGGCGACCTCGATGCAGTTGTCGTTGTCGCCGCTGTAGCTGCTCTTGTGCCAGTTGGGCTCAGTCATCGTGCTTCCCCAGTGCTTCGCGGATGATCTCTTCTGACTCAACGGTCCCGAGGGCGTCGGCGTGGAGCCGATCATAGATCCGCTGGAACCGGTCGACGTCTGCCGGTTCGACCATGTAGCGACCTGTGCTGAAACCCTCCGTATACGCCGTACGCTCGCCCGACGGGAGGGTCAGGAGACTCACCGATCCCGAGATGCCGGCACGGTTCGCCTCAAGGATCTGCACATTGATGAACGGCGTCCGGATCGCTTCGAGCAGTCGCTCGATCTGTCCGCGCATCACCTGCCTCGATCCGATCACCTTGGAAAGGGCGTTCTCGTCGAGCACCACCCAGAACCACGGCGGCTGCGGACCGTCGAAGACCGCCTGCCGTTCGGCACGCCGACGCACGGCGCCGTCGATGTCGTTGCTGCCGCCGGGGTCCGCCTGCTGCATGATCGCCCGTGCGTACTCGGGCGTCTGAAGCAGCCCCGGAACGACGAGCGAGAACTCGTGTATCGTCCGCGCCCGCGCCTGGTCCCGCAGGAACCCCTGCGCGTAGTCGCGGAAGGCCGTGCGATCCCGGATGAGCAGCAGGTTCGCCAACGCATCGCCGAGTTCCAGCACTTGGTCGAGCTGACGGCCGAGCTTGAGCTCCGGAGGGTCACCGTTCTCGATCTCTGAGATCCGGGTCGTGCTGCTGAAGACCTTGGCGGCGAGATCCTGCTGCCGCCATCCGCGACGCTTGCGAGCGTCCCGGATCATGTCCGCGATGAAGCTCTCCAGGCTCTCGCTCGGGTCGATCTCGTTCTGCGCCGGCATATGCCTCGTTTCCTGATCTGCTCGGGAAACCCAACTCCTGGCGAGCGTAAGGGCGTCACCGTCATCGTTGAGGCATCCCGGAGGAGATCCACCAGAAAGAGAGCCCTCCATGCCGACGACCACGAACGCACCCCCGATCCGCCCCGTCTCGGAGCCCGAAGCCGCCCGTGTGTACCGCGATCTCAAGGCGGCGATGGAGGCCGCGGGTCTGCCCACGAACGGCCTGTACCGGGACGTGACGCACGCGCCGGGCGGGGACGTGCACCGCTTCGGGCTGGGGGTGGTCGGGGTCGGTGGGGCGAAGTTGCTGACGGTGCTGCTCTGCACGGCGGTGGCGGGGACGGACGCCCGGTGAGGTACCGGGTCGGGGACGTGGTGACGGACGCGCAGCGGGCGCTGACGGGACGGGTGCGGTACGTGCACGGCGCGTGGCTGACGCTCGTACGGCCCAGTGGGTATCTGTGGGAGGCCGTGGCGGATCAGTGCTGGACGGCGAGTCCCGAGGAGCGGGCGAGCCTGACGCCGCGGGGGGCGGTGCGGGTGATCAGTACGGCGCCCGTGCGGCGGACCTCCTGACAGACGAACGTTTCGCCTGGCCAGGGGGCCAGTGGGGAGTGCGTCACCCACACGAGCGATCTTCATGAAGTGCGCCTGGACGGCGCCGATTCCTGCGTTACGTTTCGCGCGAAACAGCCCCCGCCGATGGCTCGCAACCGTCGACGGGGGCCTGAACCACTAGTGGAATACGAGTCCACCGTGATCTACCGGCACTTTAACGCGCCCCTGCGCGCGTTCACCCAGCTCTCGCACGAGATCATCCGCCATCCACGGCTGAGTTCCGACGCGGTCCGACTGCTGACCTGGCAGCTCTCCCTTCCGCGGGGCGCCAGGGAATCCCTGGCCCGAACAGCAGAACGTGCCCGGATCGGGGCATGCGCCTTCACCAGGGCCAAGCGGCAGCTGAAGGACGAGGGATTCCTCCACGAGCGGCGCGTGCAGGCGGCGGGGGGACGGTGGGCGACCCAACAGGTGTTGTCGAGCGTGCCGTTGAGCCCCGAACAGGCCGTGAAGCTCCTCGCGACCGAGCCCGTGTCTCCGCAGGTCGCACCGAGTCGCCGTTCTCCGGCGGTCGGTGACCCGGCCGCCGGTGGACCGGGAACCCGGCGCACCGGCGGTCATCCAGAAGAACAACCGGGAGAAGACACCTCCGACCTTCCGGGGACGGGGGCGGAAGAGACCCCACCGCCCGTCCCGGCGGAGCAGGAACCACCGGCGGCCCAGGAACCGACGGCGTCCGACAGCCCGCTCCGGGAAGAGGCCCGTGCGCTCGTCGGCGTCCTGCCCCTGCTCTCCCCCGTGCTGCGGAACATCCCCCCGGGGATGCGGGAGGAACTGACCGGGCTCGCCGCCCGGTGGCTGGACGCCGGCTACGGCCCGGCCGAGGTGCACGAGCACGTCCTGCGCGGACTGCCGGGCGCGGGGACGCCCGTACACCGGCCGGGCGGGCTGGTGAGGTACCTGCTGCGGGAGGTGCCGCCTCGGGTGGTTCCGGTGGCGGCCCGGGAGCCGGAGGGACCGCCCGGGCCACGGCTGTCGGGGCGGCTGGAGGGCGCGCGGGAGTGCGCGGGCGAGGGGCACACACAGCCGATGCTGTTCCGGCCCGACGGCAGCGAGACGCACTGCGGCGCGTGCCGACGGAACGGACCCCTCCCTGCCCTGAGTCGGTAGAAGAACCTTCCTGCAGGCGTGCGGGGACGTCGCACCGAGCAGGCTCCGCTCGCCCGCGCCACCGTGCGAGCGAGCGGACACGGCCTCGCTCGGGCCTCGCGCTCCGCTTCATCACCTCCGAGTGATCCACGCCGCCCGCCGAACCCCTGCGCCGGGCGGAGCGGTTGGGCGACACTGATGACGGGACGCCGCTCCTTGGCGTCCTCGGTCGAACGGGAGGCCCGCGATGGACCCACAGCGACTCGTCCGGGTCCGCACCGCCGACCCCCAGGGGTCGGGCTCCGGCTATCTCGTCGGCCCCCGGCTCGTCCTCACCGCGCTGCACGTCGTGCTCGACGACGGCCGGTGGGCCGGACGGGTCGAAGCCCGCGTCGGCCACCCCCGCTTCGGGGAGACCACGGAGCGCAGGGCCGAGGTGTGCTGGCCGGACACCCGGGACGGCATACCCCCCGACGACGCCCCGGACATCGCCCTGCTCTGGCTCGACGCACCCGTGCGCGCCGGAGAGGGGCCCGTGCGGTGGGGGCGTCCGGACGGCACCGCCCGCATCCCCTTCACCGGCGCCGGCTTCCCGGCCTTCGCGGCCGACGAGGCCCACGCCGCCCAGTTCGAGGACCTGCACGGCCACCTGTCCGTCATCGGCACCTCCCTCCCGGGCTGGGTCCTCGACTGCCCGGTCTGGCCCGCACCCCGCCCCGACGGACAACGCCCATGGGCCGGCGCCTCCGGCTCGGCGATCTTCTGCCAGGACCGGCTCGTCGGCGTCGCCGTCGAGGACGACCGCACCATGGGCTGGCGCCGCCTCCACGCCGTCCCCCTCCACGAAGCCCTCGACCGCCCCGGCTTCGCCCCGCTCATCGCCCGCCACGGCCACCCCGGCACCACCACCACCGCCGAACCCGTCACCGCACAACCCGCCGCACCCGGCGCCGACGGCGTCACCTGGCCCGTCGAAGTCGGCCCCATCCCCACCCTCGCCTCCGCCTTCCAGCCCCGCACCGGCCTCCGCGACCGCATCGACGCCCTCCGGTCCGCCCGCGGCACCGTCGTCCTCACCCAGGTCCTGTCCGGCGGCGGCGGCTTCGGCAAGACCCAACTGGCGGCGTCCTGCGCCCTCGACGCACTGGCCGACGGGGTGGATCTGGTGATCTGGGCGTCCGCGACCGAGGCCCGGCAGATCGTCACCCAGTACGCCCAGGCGGCCGCCGACCTCCACCTCCCGGGCGCGACCGGCAAGGACCCCGAGTCCGACGCCCGCACCCTCCTGAAATGGCTCGCCACGACGACCCGCCGCTGGCTCGTCGTCCTGGACGACATCACCCACCCCACCGACCCCGGCCCCTGGTGGCCCGCCAGCCGCAGGGGTACCGGATGGGTCCTCGCCACCACCCGGCTCAACGACTCCCGCCTCACCGGCGGCGGACGCAACCGCATCGACATCGACGTCTACACCCCCGAGGAAGCCGACGCCTACCTGCGGGAGCGCCTCACGGGCGACGACATGGCCCACCTCCTCGACGACCGGGCCACCGCCCTCGCCGAGGCCCTGGGACACCTCCCGCTCGCCCTGAGCCTCGCAGCCGCCCACATGATCGACGAGGCACTGACCTGCACGACCTACCTCGGACGCTTCACCAACCGCGCCACCCGCCTGGCAGAAGCCCTGCCCGGGGGCGTGGAGACAGAGCGCTACGGCCGCCAGATCACCGCCGCCCTCCTCCTCTCGCTGGAAGCCGCCCAGGCCGCCGACCGCACCGGCCTCGCCATCCCGGCCCTCTGCATCACCGCCTTCCTCGACCCGGCCGGCCATCCCCACAGCCTGTGGACGACGCCGTCCCTCCTCGGCCACCTCACCGAGACCACCGGCGCACCCGCCACCCCGGACCGGACGCACGCGGCCCTGCGCCTTCTCCACCGCTACGCATTGATCACCCACGACACCCGCGCCGAGCCCCGGGCGGTCCGCATCCACGCCCTCACCGCACGAGCGGTCCGCGAGAACATTCCCGAGGCCGACCTCGGCCCACTCACGCGCGTGGTCGGGGGCGCACTCCTCGACATCTGGCCGGAGGTCGACCAGGTCCACCGGGACCTCGCCGCCACCCTGCGTGCCAACACCGACGTCCTGTCCGACCATGCCCAGGACCATTTCTGGAAACCCCAGGGCCATGGCGTGCTGCATCGATCCGGCCTCAGCCTCTTCGACGCGGGTCTTGCCGAGGCCGCGGTCGCCTACTGGAAGGGCATGGCGGACACCGCCCACAGGTTGCTGGGCCCCGAACACAACAACACCCTCGTCTCCCGCGTCCACCTCGCCATGTCACTGCAACGGGCAGGGCGCATCTCCGAGGCCATCACGATCGAGGAGCAAGCGGTGGCCGACCACGAACGCATCCTGGGAGCCGACCACATCGAAACCCT
Organism: Streptomyces sp. NPDC104202; assembly: GCF_055584185.1. Lineage (NCBI taxonomy): Bacteria > Bacillati > Actinomycetota > Actinomycetes > Kitasatosporales > Streptomycetaceae > Streptomyces > Streptomyces sp. NPDC104202. The sequence goes on from NZ_JBVJMN010000026.1 coordinate 40,193, forward strand.
GACCGTCCTCAACAACCTCGCCAGCAGCTACGGGCACATGGGCCGGATCAACGAAGCCATCGAGATCCAGGAGCACGTGGTCGCCGCCCGTCGGCGGGTGTCAGGCGAAGGCGCTCTCGACACACGCATCGCCCTCAACAATCTGGCGAACAGTTACCAGCGAGCCGGCCGGATCAACGAAGCCATCGAGATCCAGGAGCACGTGGTCGCCGCCCATCGCGAACAGCTGGGCGTCGACCACCCGCATGCCCTGGTCGCCCTCAACAACCTCGCCGCCAGTTACCTGCGAGCAGGCCGCATCGACGAGGGCGTCCAGATCCAGGAAGAGGTGGCCGCGGTGTTCAAGGAGCGTCTAGGAGACGACCACCCCCAAACGCTCACGGCCCTCAACACACTTGCCAGCAGCTACTGGCAAGCCGGCCGAAACGGCGAGGCCGTCGACATCCAGGAGGTGGTGGTCTCCAGCCGAAGGCGACTCCTGGGCGCCGACCACCCCGTCTCCCTCCTCGCCCGTGCCAATCTGGCCACCGTCTACCAGCGAGCCGGCCGCACCGCCGAAGCCTTGGACATCTTCGACGACGTGATCACCACCCAACAGCGGATCCTGGGCAACGACCACCCTGACACCCTCATGGCACGGGCCAACCTCGCCGCCATCTACTCGGAGGCGGGCCGGAAGGACGAAGCCGGGGAGATCCTCGACGATGTGGTCAGCGCCAGCCGACACGTCCTCGGGGACGACCACCCCGACTACCTCGCCGCGCGCGACACCCTCGCCTCCATCTACTGGGATACGGGCCGCACCGATGAAGCGCGCCGCCTGGTCGAGGAAGCGGCGGCGGACTCCGAACGCGTACAGGGGCCCGACCACCCCCACACCCGCGCCTTGCGTGCCACCCTCGCGGCCATGCCTCCCCCTCCCGACCACACCCCCAGCCGATAGCGGACCTTTTCACCAACTCCCGCAGGCCCGGCATGGTCCATGCCGGGCCAGGGGTCAGCGGTAGAGGCAGAGTTCTTGTTCGGTGGCGCCGGTGAGGTGGTAGAGGGTGCGGACGAGGGGGCGGCCGGAGTAGATGCGGATGAGGGTGGGCGCGTCACCGCGGAAGTGGGCGGCGGGGCGGCCGGGGAGCTCGTTGCCGAGGGCGAGAGGGTGGTCGCGGTCGGGGAGGAGGCCGAGGAGGCGGGGGGTCTCGCGGCGGCGGCTGGTGACGGAGAGCAGGGGGAGGGCCAGGTCGAGGCTGGCTCCGCAGTAGGCGTGGGGGGCGCCGAGGGCTTCGCGGACGTCGCCTGCGTGGACCCACTCGCCGAGGGCGACGGCGTCGAGGCGGCCGTCGTCGCGGGCCGCGATGACGGGGCCGGCGTCGGTGAGGCCGCGTTCGAGTTCGTCGAGGACGCGGTCGAGGGTCCAGTCCTCGCGTTCGGCGACGTCGGCGGCGTTGGCCTCGGGGAGGAAGACGCCTTCTTCGAGGCGGTCCTCGACGATGCGGACGAGCGCGGCCCCGCAGTGGGCGAGGACCTGGCGGACGGTCCAGCCCGGGCAGGCGGTGCGGAGCGCGTACGCCTCCTCGGGGGTGCGGCGGAGGAGGGGCATCAGGTGGTCCCGTTCCGTCGTGAGGAGACGGTCGGGGAGCCACGGGTCACGGGTGTCGTGGACGCATGCGGTACACATCAGTAGCGGTAGTGGTCCGGCTTGAAGGGGCCGTCGACCTCGACGCCGATGTAGGCGGCCTGGTCGGGACGGAGGGTCGTCAGCTTGACGCCGAGGGCGTCGAGGTGGAGCCGGGCGACCTTCTCGTCCAGGTGCTTGGGGAGGACGTAGACGTCGGTCGGGTACTCCTCGGGCTTCGTGAAGAGCTCGATCTGGGCCAGGGTCTGGTCCGCGAAGGAGTTCGACATCACGAAGGACGGGTGACCGGTCGCGTTGCCCAGGTTCAGCAGACGGCCCTCGGAGAGGACGATCAGGACCTTGCCGTCGGGGTAGGTCCAGGTGTGGACCTGCGGCTTGACCTCGTCCTTGACGATACCCGCGGTCTTGGCGAGGCCGGCCATGTCGATCTCGTTGTCGAAGTGACCGATGTTGCCCACGATGGCCTGGTGCTTCATCTTGGCCATGTCGGCGGCCATGATGATGTCCTTGTTGCCCGTCGTGGTGATGAAGATGTCGGCGGTCTCCACGACCTCGTCCAGAGTCGTGACCTGGTAGCCGTCCATCGCCGCCTGAAGCGCGCAGATCGGGTCGATCTCCGTGACGATGACACGCGCGCCCTGGCCACGGAGGGACTCGGCGCAACCCTTGCCCACGTCGCCATAGCCGCAGACGACAGCGGTCTTGCCGCCGATGAGGACGTCGGTGGCACGGTTGATGCCGTCGATCAGCGAGTGCCGGCAGCCGTACTTGTTGTCGAACTTCGACTTGGTCACGGCATCGTTCACATTGATCGCCGGGAAGAGCAGGTCGCCGGCCTGGTGCATCTCGTACAGGCGGTGGACGCCGGTGGTGGTCTCCTCGGTGACGCCGCGGACCGAGGCGGCGAGGGCGGTCCAGTCGAGGGTGGTGTCCCGGAGCAGCTCCAGGATGACGCGGTGCTCGTCGTTGTCGGCGATGGAGGGGTCGGGGACGGCGCCGGCCTTCTGGTACTCCACGCCCTTGTGGACGAGGAGGGTGGCGTCGCCGCCGTCGTCGAGGATCATGTTGGGCCCGTCGGCGCCGGGCCAGGTGAGGGCCCGCTCGGTGCACCACCAGTACTCCTCCAGGGTCTCGCCCTTCCAGGCGAAGACCGGGATGCCGGCCGCGGCGATCGCGGCGGCGGCGTGGTCCTGGGTCGAGTAGATGTTGCAGGACACCCAGCGGACCTGGGCGCCGAGGGCGACCAGGGTCTCGATGAGGACGGCGGTCTGCACGGTCATGTGCAGGGAGCCGGTGATGCGGGCGCCGGCGAGGGGCTGTGCGGCGGCGTACTCGCGGCGGATCGCCATCAGGCCGGGCATCTCGTGCTCGGCGAGGGTGATCTCCTTGCGGCCGAAGGCGGCCAGGGAGAGGTCCGCGACCTTGAAGTCGGAGAAGCCGGTGGTGACGTCAGACATGGACAACGCTCCTTGCGCTGAGGATGGTGCGGTGGATTTCGAGGGCCGCCGTCGACTTGTTGAGCGTGATGTAGTGCAGGCCGGGCGCGCCCTCGTCGAGGAGGCGCAGGCCCATGGCGGTCGCGTGCTCGACGCCGGTGCGGTACGCGGCGGCGGGGTCGTCCCGGGCTGCTTCGAGGCGGTGGGCGAGGTCCTCGGGGAAGGCGGCGTCGCTCAGTTCGGCGAAGCGCCGGATCTGGCGGACGTCGGTGGCGGGCATGATCTCCGGGATGATCGGGGTGTCGCAGCCGGCGGCGGCGACCCGGTCGCGCAGCCGCAGGTAGTCCTCGGGGTCGAAGAACATCTGCGTGATGGCGTAGTCGGCGCCGGCCCGGCACTTGGCGACGAAGTGGGCGAGGTCGGCGGCGGGGTCCGGGGAGCGGGGGTGGCCTTCGGGGAAGGCGGCCACCCCGATCCGGAAATCGCCCAGGGAGCGGACGAGCGAGACGAGTTCGTGGGCGTGGGTGAAGCCCTCGGGGTGCGGGGTCCAGGGGCCCCGGGGGTCGCCCGGCGGGTCGCCGCGCAGGACGAGGACGTCCCGGACGCCGGCGTCCGCGTAGGCGCCGATGATGGCGCGCAGTTCGGCGACGGAGTGGCCGACGGCCGTCAGGTGGGCGACGGGCCGCAGGGTGGTCTCGGTGACGATCCGCTGGGTGACGTCGATGGTGCGGTCGCGGGAGGACCCGCCGGCGCCGTACGTCACGGAGACGAAGTCCGGCCGGAGCGCCTCGACGCGGCGGAGGGCGTCCCAGAGGGTCTGTTCGCCGCGGTCGCTCCGGGGCGGGAAGAACTCGAAGGAGAAGGTGGGGTTCACAGGCGTCTGCCTCCGGCGTTGAAGTAGCTCGCCTCCGGGTGGTGGACGACGATCGCGTCCGTCGACTGCTCGGGGTGGAGCTGGTACTCCTCCGAGAGCTCGACGCCGATCCGTTCGGGGCGCAGGAGTGCGGCGATCTTCGCCCGGTCCTCCAGGTCGGGGCAGGCGGGGTAGCCGAGGGAGTAGCGGCAGCCCTGGTACTCGGTGCGCAGCATGCCGTCGAGGCCGGCCGGTTTGGAGGCGCCGGCGATGCCCCAGTCGGCGCGGACGCGGGCGTGCCAGTACTCGGCGAGGGCCTCGGCGAGCTGGACGGAGAGGCCGTGGAGTTCGAGGTAGTCGCGGTAGGCGTCGGCGGCGAAGAGGCGGGCGGTCTCCTCGCCGATCCGGGGGCCGACGGTGACGATCTGGAGGGCGACGGCGTCGACCTCGCCGGAGTCCTCGGCGCGGTGGAAGTCGGCCAGGCAGAGGCGGCGGCCCCGCTGCTGGCGGGGGAAGGTGAAGCGGGTCCGCTCGCCTCCGTCCTCGTCCAGGACGATCAGGTCGTCGCCCTTGGAGACGCAGGGGAACCAGCCGTGGACGACGGCGGCCTCGGCCAGGTTCTCGCGTTCCACGCGGTCGAGCAGGGCGCGGAGCCGCGGTCGGCCCTCGGTCTCGACGGTGGCGGCGTCCTTGAGGCCCCACTGGCCCTTGAAGAGGGCGGTCTCGTCGAGCCAGGGGGCGTAGGCGGCGAGGGGGATGTCCCGGACGACGCGGGTGCCGAGGAAGGGGGGTTCGGGTACGGGGTTGTCGGCGGCGACGTCGGAGCGGCCGGCGGGTTCGGGGGTGCGGGCCTCGGCGGGCGGGGTGGCGCGCTTCGGTACGCGGCGCTGTTTGAGGGGCGGGAGGGCGGCGCCGGGGACGCCCCGTCTGAGGCCCATGAGGGCGTCCATGAGGCGCAGGCCCTCGAAGGCGTCGCGGGCGTAGCGCACCTCGCCCTGGTAGATCTCGTGCAGGTCCTGTTCGACGTAGGCGCGGGTGAGGGCGGCTCCGCCGAGGATCACCGGGTACTTCGCCGCCAGTTCGCGCTGGTTGAGCTCCTGGAGGTTCTCCTTCATGATCACGGTGGACTTCACGAGGAGGCCCGACATGCCGATGACGTCGGCGGAGTGCTCCTCGGCGGCCTCCAGGATCGCGGAGACGGGCTGCTTGATGCCGATGTTGACCACGTTGTAGCCGTTGTTCGACAGGATGATGTCGACGAGGTTCTTGCCGATGTCGTGGACGTCGCCGCGGACGGTGGCGAGCACGATCGTGCCCTTGCCCTCCGCGTCCGACTTCTCCATGTGCGGCTCCAGGTGCGCCACCGCGGTCTTCATGACCTCGGCGGACTGGAGCACGAACGGCAGCTGCATCCGACCGGAGCCGAAGAGCTCGCCCACGGTCTTCATGCCGTCGAGCAGGATCTCGTTGACGATCTCCAGGGCGGGGCGGAGGGCGAGCGCGGCATCGAGGTCGGCCTCCAGGCCGTTCTTCTCGCCGTCGACGATGCGGCGCTTGAGGCGCTCGTCGAGGGGCAGGGCGAGGAGTTCCTCGGTCTTGCCGGCCTTCAGGGACGTCGCCGTGGCACCCTCGAACATCTCCAGGAACCGCTGGAGCGGGTCGTAGCCCTCGGCGCGCCGGTCGTGGATCAGGTCGAGCGCGACGCGGACCTGTTCCGGTGCGAGGCGGGCGATGGGCAGGATCTTGGAGGCGTGGACGATCGCCGAGTCGAGGCCGGCCTTGACGCACTCGTCGAGGAAGACCGAGTTCAGGACGATGCGGGCGGCCGGGTTGAGGCCGAAGGAGATGTTGGACAGGCCCAGCGTCGTCTGGACGTCGGGGTGGCGCCGCTTGAGCTCGCGGATGGCCTCGATGGTGGCGATGCCGTCCTTGCGGGACTCCTCCTGACCGGTGCAGATGGTGAAGGTCAGGGTGTCGATCAGGATGTCGCACTCCCTGATGCCCCAGGTGCCGGTGAGGTCCTCGATGAGCCGTTCGGCGATCGCGACCTTGTGCTCGACGGTGCGGGCCTGGCCCTCCTCGTCGATGGTCAGCGCCATGAGGGCGGCGCCGTGCTCCCTGGCGAGGGCCGTGACCTGGGCGAAGCGGGAGTCGGGGCCGTCGCCGTCCTCGTAGTTGACGGAGTTGACGACCGCGCGGCCGCCGAGCTTCTCCAGGCCGGCGCGCAGGACGTCGACCTCGGTGGAGTCCAGGACGACGGGGAGGGTGGAGGCGGTCGCGAAGCGGCCGGCCAGCTCCTCCATGTCGGCGACGCCGTCGCGGCCCACGTAGTCGACGCAGAGGTCGAGCAGGTGCGCGCCCTCGCGGATCTGGTCGCGGGCCATCTCGACGCAGTCGTCCCAGCGGCCTTCGAGCATGGCCTCGCGGAACTTCTTCGAGCCGTTGGCGTTGGTCCGCTCGCCGATCGCCAGGTACGAGCTGTCCTGGCGGAACGGCACGTGGCCGTAGAGGGAGGAGACGCCGGGTTCCGGCGTCGGGCGGCGGTCGAGCACCGCGGCTCCCCGCACCCGTTCCACGATCTCCCGCAGGTGCTCCGGGGTCGTGCCGCAGCAGCCGCCGACCAGGGCGGGGCCGTATTCACGGACGAACGCCTCCTGGGCGTCGGCCAGTTCGGCCGGCGAGAGGGGGTAGTGCGCGCCGTCGGAGGTCAGGACGGGCAGGCCCGCGTTCGGCATGACGGAGATCGGGACGCGGGCGTGCCGGGACAGGTGGCGCAGGTGCTCGGTCATCTCGGCCGGGCCCGTGGCGCAGTTCAGGCCGATCATGTCGATGCCGAGCGGCTCCAGGGCGGTCAGCGCCGCGCCGATCTCCGAGCCGAGCAGCATGGTGCCGGTGGTCTCGACGGTGACCTGGACGATGACGGGCAGGTCGACGCCCACCCAGTCCAGGGCGCGGCGGGCGCCGATGACGGCCGCCTTCGTCTGGAGCAGGTCCTGCGAGGTCTCGATGAGCAGGGCGTCCGCGCCGCCGCGGATCAGGCCCTCCGCGTTCTGCCGGAAGGCGTCCCGCAGCGGCGCGTAGGGGACGTGGCCGAGCGTCGGCAGCTTCGTGCCGGGGCCCATGGAGCCGAGGACCCAGCGGGGGCGTCCGTCGGCGGCCGTGTGGGCGTCCGCACAGGCGCGGGCGATCCGGGCGCCGGCCTCGGACAGCTCGTACACCTGGTTCTCGATGCCGTACTCGGCGAGCGCCGCCAGGTTGGCCCCGAAGGTGTTGGTCTCCACGCAGTCCACCCCGACGGAGAAGTACGCGTCGTGGACGGAGGCGACGATGTCGGGCCGGGTGAGGTTGAGGATCTCGTTGCAGCCCTCCAGGTTCCGGAAGTCGTCCATCGTCGGGTCGGCGGCCTGGAGCATGGTGCCCATCGCCCCGTCGGCGACGACGACCCGGGTGGCGAACTCCTCGCGGAGCGAACGGCGGGCCGCGCTCACGACAGTCCGCCCAGGTGCGTGACGAGGGCGGCCGTGCAGCCCACCCCGTACGTCGTCCTGATACGGTCGAGGAGGGAGTCCCGGTGCAGCCGGTACTCCTGGGTCCCCACGTAGTCGAGGACGGTGGCGGCGACCGCGCAGCCCAGCTGCGCCGCGCACCGCTCCGGCACCCCCCACAGGGTCCCGGCGAGGAACCCGGCCCGGAAGGCGTCGCCGACCCCGGTCGGGTCGACGACCGCGGGGACCGCGACCGCCGGCACGGACAGCGGGGCGCGGCCCTCGCCCCGGACGCGGACGCCCGCCTCGCCGTGGGTGGTGACCCAGGTGCGGACCCGGCGCAGCACCTCGGCGTCGGTCCAGCCGGTCTTCTCCAGGAGCAGGGCCGTCTCGTACGCGTTGGTGAAGAGGAACCGCGCCCCGTCCACCAGCTCCCGCACCTCTCCCCCGTCGAGCCGAGCCAGCTGCTGCGACGGGTCGGCGGCGAAGGGGATGCCCAGGTCACGGCAGGTGCGGGTGTGCCGGAGCATGGCCTGGGGGTCGTCCGGGGAGACCAGGACCAGTTCCAGCCGGCCGGTGCGCGCCACGACCTCCCGCAGGTCGATCGCGCGCGCCTCGGCCATCGCCCCCGCGTAGAAGGTGGCGATCTGGTTCTGGGCGCGGTCGGTGGTACAGACGAAGCGCGCGGTGTGGAGCGTCCCGCTGACGCGCACGGAGTCGGTGTCGACGCCGTGGTCCTTCAGCCAGACCCGGTACGGCTCGAAGTCGGCGCCGACCGCGCCCACGAGGGCGGGCCGCAGTCCGAGGACCCCGAGCCCGAAGGCGATGTTCGCCGCCACCCCACCGCGCCTGACCTCCAGGTCGTCGGCGAGGAACGACAGGGAGACCCGGTCGAGCCGGTCGGCGATGAGCTGCTCGCTGAACCAGCCGGGGAAGGTCATCAGATGGTCGGTCGCGATGGATCCGGTGACAGCGATGCGCATCTCCGTCAGACCCCTTCCCCCGCGTGGACGGCCTTCTTCAGCTGCTCCACGCGGTCCGTGCGCTCCCAGGTGAACTCGGGGAGCTCGCGGCCGAAGTGTCCGTAGGCCGCCGTCGCCGCGTAGATGGGCCGCTTGAGGTCCAGGTCGCGGATGATGGCCGCGGGGCGCAGGTCGAAGACGGCGCCGACGGCCGCCTGGATCTCCTCGTCCGGGAGGGTGCCGGTGCCGAAGGTCTCCACGAAGAGGCCGACGGGCTCGGCCTTGCCGATCGCGTAGGCGACCTGGACCTCGCAGCGGCGGGCGAGCCCGGCCGCGACGACGTTCTTGGCGACCCAGCGCATCGCGTAGGCGGCCGAGCGGTCGACCTTCGAGGGGTCCTTGCCGGAGAAGGCGCCGCCGCCGTGCCGGGCCATCCCGCCGTACGTGTCGATGATGATCTTGCGGCCGGTGAGTCCGGCGTCGCCCATCGGGCCGCCGACCTCGAAGCGCCCGGTCGGGTTGACCAGCAGGCGGTAGCCGTCGGACTCCAGGCTGACGCCCTCCTCCACCAGCTCCTTGAGGACGTGCTCGACGACGTACTCGCGGACGTCCGGGGTGAGCAGGCCCTCGACGGAGATGTCGGCGGCGTGCTGGGAGGAGACGACCACCGTGTCGAGGCGGACGGGACGGTCGCCGTCGTACTCGATGGTGACCTGCGTCTTGCCGTCGGGCCGCAGGTAGGGCACGGTGCCGTCCTTGCGGACCTCGGTGAGCCGGCGGGAGAGCCGGTGGGCGAGCGCGATCGGCAGCGGCATCAGCTCGGCCGTGTCGTCGCAGGCGTAGCCGAACATCAGGCCCTGGTCGCCGGCGCCCTGGGCGTCGAGCGCGTCGCCCGCGCCCTCGACGCGGGACTCGTACGCCGTGTCGACGCCCTGCGCGATGTCCGGGGACTGGGCGCCGATGGAGACCGAGACGCCGCACGAGGCACCGTCGAAGCCCTTGGCGGAGGAGTCGTAGCCGATGTCGAGGACGGCCTCGCGGACCAGTTTCGCCATCGGGGCGTACGCGGTGGTGGTGACCTCGCCGGCGATGTGGACGATGCCGGTGGTGATGAGGGTCTCGACGGCCACGCGCGAGGCGGGGTCCTGGGCGAGGAGCGCGTCGAGGATGGTGTCGCTGATCCGGTCGGCGATCTTGTCGGGGTGTCCCTCGGTCACGGACTCCGAGGTGAAGAGGCGGCGGCTCATGCCTGGACCTCCGCCGGCGCCTTGAAGAAGTGCTGCTCGATGGCGCCGAGGGTCCGGATGGAGTCGACCTCCAGGGTCTCCATCTGGATGGCGGTGCCGCTCTCCTGCTCAAGGAGGAAGACGAACTCGACGAAGGACAGCGAGTCGATGAGCCGGTTCTCGATGAGGTCGAGGTCGGAGGCGATGTCGTCACGCTCGGGGTGGCGCTCCAGGATCCAGTTCTTCACCGTCTGCAGGCCGTCGGCCATGGTTGCTCTCCTTTTAGCTGCTGCTGGATACGGAAGGGGTGGGGGGCGCGGGCACGGGCGCCGGGGCGATGATCGGGGCGGCCACCGCGACGGCGTAGTCCACGTCGTGGCTGATGGACACGGTGATCTCGGTGATGCCGGACTCGGCCGCCATCTCGGCGGCGGCCCGGTGCAGCTCCACGAGCGGCCAGCCGCCCTCGGAGCGGCGCACGACGATGTCCGGCCAGGGCAGGAACCTGCCTCTGACCCGGAGGGTCTTGAAGGCCGCCTCCTTGGCCGCGATCCGCCCGCACAGGCTCAGGACGTCGAGCCCGGAGGACGTCCGGCAGTCGGCGAGCTCGCCGGGGGTGAGCATCCGCTCGAAGAACCGCTCCCCGTACTGGGCGAGGAGCCTGCGGACACGGTTGACGGACACGATGTCCATGCCGAGGTTCGCCCACCCCAGGCCGCCCGCCGGCGGGGCGGCGGGACGGGCCGGCACGTCAGATCACCGGCCCGGCCGCGCCGCTCGCCTCGGCCCGCAGGCGGGCGTTCGCGTCGAGGACCGCCCGGGCGGCGGACTCCCAGTCGCCGTGGCGCCGGGTCAGTGCGGACAGCCATCGCTCCAGGCCGAAGGCGACGCAGCTGGTGAAGGCGGGTCCGCCGGTCGAGGCCAGGGTGATGTCGCAGCGGTCGCCGAAGAAGTTCCGGTGGGTGTTGACCGAGGCGATCGCCAGGTCCTCGTACAGGAACTCGTACTTCACCGGGGTGAGCCGCTGGAGGAGCGCCTTCGAGCCGCCCTTGTCGAAGAAGGGGTCGCAGGCGGCCTCCCTGCGCAGCGGCAGGTCGAGGGCGTTCGCGAACGCCTGGATGCGGCCGGTGAAGTCCGCGAGGTGGGCCTCGGCGTGCTCGCGCGTGCCGATCGCCACGATCTCGCGCATGCGGAAGCCGAGCTGGCGCCGCATGCCCTCGTAGTGGGTCTCCTTGCGGAAGCACCAGGAGCAGACCGTGACGAGGGTGTCGTCGGCGACCCGGCGGCCCTGGTGGTCGAGGTAGACGGCGTAGCAGGACGCCGACGGCAGCCCGAGCGCGGCCGGCTGGAGGGCCTCGCTGGGGAAGGTGCCGGTGTCGGCGGAGAACGGGGTCGTCGTGCGGCGCTCCAGGTCGAGCGGGGCGGCGACGACGGCCTGGTGGGGGAAGTTGTCGTAGTAGTCGAGCTTGGCCAGGTCGGCGGCCGGCAGGAGCGGGGGCATGGTCATCGGGCGGGCGCCTGCGGTCACGCCCCAGCGCTCGAAGGTGTCGTCGAGGAGCCGCAGCAGGCGGGTCCCCTCCGGGCCGAGCGAGGGCAGGCCCCTCGCCTGCCCCTGGGCTTCCCCGACGGTCGCGGGGGTCGTCACGGTCATGGTCTCTGCACCTCTCGGGTGGGAGGTCTCGGGCCGGGTGGACCGGTCGGGTCAGACGACGGGCAGGGTGTCGTCGGAGAAGATCCCGGTCCTGAGGAAGAAGGCGAGCGGCTTGCGGATGGCCTTGCGCTCGTGGGGGCGGCGGCTCGGGTCGGCGACCAGCGCGTTGCGCAGGGCGAGCGGGTCGGCGATGCCGGCGTCGCGGTAGACGTGCGGGTTGTAGAGGGAGTTGATGCTGTAGACGACGTACCGCTTGAGGTACGCCTCCACCTCGCGGACCCGTTCGGCGCTGACCGCCTGGCACATCCGGGCGTGGAGGAGGGAGACCAGCTCGCGGCCGAAGGCGATGTGGCGGGACTCGTCCTGGTGGTGGATGCGGTTGACCTCGCGGATGGTGTGGCAGAGGGAGTCGTCCTTCGCCATCCGGGAGTTGTAGTGGTCGACGAGCTCCTCGAAGAAGAGGATGCGGGTGAAGACCAGGAAGTTCTCCACCTCCGGCTCCCATGCCGCGTCGGCGCGCATCGCGGTGGAGCCGTAGATCTTGTTGCCGTAGCGGCGGCAGAACTCCGAGAAGAACCACATGTGTTCGTTCTCCTCGCCGATGAAGTGGTGGAAGAAGTCGGAGGGCACCTCGAAGCCGGGCATGTGGATGCGTCCGACGACCTCGATGAGGAGTTCGCGGATGCCGTGCACGTTGAGGCTGTAGAAGTTGACCGACTCCCACTTCGACAGGCGCTGAAGCGTTTCCTCGCCGAGGGTGTCGTAGTGCTCGGTGCCGTGGACGGTGAGCAGCTCCGGCGTCATCCAGAAACGGTTCTCCTCCAGCTTCTCGGGCCACTGGAAGGTCTGGTACGGGTTGTAGTAGTCCTCGACCGAACGCTCGCTGAGGCGTTCCAGGACCTCCAGGAACCGGTCGGTGACGGGAAGGGGGGCGGCTGTGCCCATGGGTGGCTCCTCGCTCGCTGACGGTGGGGGTTACGGGCGGACTTCGTAGACCGCGTTCACCGGGGTCTCCGTCGCGCGCCGCCAGCGGGTGAAGCCGGCCTCCTCCGCGATGGCCCGGAACGCCTTCTCGCCGGAGTGGTTGCCCAGCGCGTGCGGGCCGCGCTGCGCGACCGCGACCGGCAGGCACATCACGGCCGACAGCGCCATGAACATGCGGGCGGCCGGGGTCTGCGTGTCGACGTCCTGCGGCGACACGTTGGATTCGACGAGCATCCAGGTGCCGTCCGCGTCCAGGGACTTGTGGACGTGCTGGGCGGCGGCGACCGGGTCACCCATGTCGTGCAGGGCGTTGAAGAAGCACACCAGGTCGTAGCCGGAGCCCGGGTAGTCGTCGGCGGACGCCACCTCGAAGACGACCCGGTCGGAGAGCCCGGCCTCCTCGGCCAGCTGCCGCGCGATCGCGACGGCCTCCTCCGAGTAGTCGAAGCCGTGGACGGTGGCCTGCGGGAACGCCCGGGCGATCAGCAGCGTGGTGTGGCCGACGCCGCAGCCGACGTCGGCGACCGTGCCGCCGGCGGCGAGCTTGCCGGTGACGCCGTGCAGGGCGGGCAGCCAGTCCGGGACCAGCTTGTGCTCGTACGTCGGCTGGAAGAAGGAGCCCATGCCGGTGTCGAGGGCCGCGTCGTGCTCGGCCCAGCCGACGCCGTCCCCGGTGCGGTACGCCTCCACGAGGAGGTCCTCGGTGGCGTACAGCGCCTTGAGCGCGGTGAAGAACCCGGCCGCGTAGGTCACGGCGCCGGGGTCGGCGAGCACCTCGACGTGGTCGGCGGGGAGCGTGTACGTGAGGGAGCTCGGGTGCCGCTCGACGTACCCGGCGGAGAGCTGGGCGTGCAGCCACTCCTCGACGTAGCGCGGGTTCGTGCCGGTCCGCCCGGCGAGCTGCTCGGCGGTCAGCGGACCGTCGGCGGCCAGCGCCCGGTAGAGGCCGAGGCGCTCGCCGAGGGCGACGGTCAGACCGCGGACGGCCGCGCCCGCGTCGCCGATGACCCTCTGGTGGAAGTCGTGGGCGCTCATGCCGCCTCCTCCTCGCGGTGGGTGGGGAGATCACAGGTGAACAGGAAGGAGCGGGGGACGCGGGGCAGCGCCCGCGGGGCGACCCGGTAGGGCCAGCGCCCGAAGTCGGCGCCCTCCTCACCGGGCTGCCGGACCTCCCGCACGTCCCAGCCGCAGTCGGCGAGCAGCGCCTCGGGCTCCTCGGTGCCGAAGAGCCACGGGTTGCCGTCCTCCTCCAGCGCCGCCATGAAGCCGCGGGCCAGCGGGTTGTCCAGGGCCGCCCGGGAGATGACGTCGCCGAGCAGCACGGAGCCGGGGGCGGCGTGTGCGGAGAGCGTCGAGACGAGGGTCCGCACGGCCTGCTCGGGCAGGAAGAACAGCAGTCCCTCGACCACCCAGAGGACGGGCTCCTCGCTCTTCCAGCCCGCCTCCTTCAGGGGGCCGGTCCAGTCCTGGGTGAGGTCGACCGGGACGGTGACGCGGGTGCGGCCGGCGGGCTGCGGCTCGCCGGCGAGCATCTCCGCCTTGGCCTCCAGGAGGGCCGGGCGGTCGAGCTCGTAGACGGTGACGCCGTCGGGCCAGGGCAGCCGGAAGAAGCGGGTGTCCATGCCGGCGGCGAGGAAGACGACCTGCCGGATGCCGCGCTCCTCCACCGCCTTGACGACGGCCCGGTCGAGGTAGGTGGTGCGGATGGCGAGGAACGGCACGATGCCGCCCCCGTCGTAGCGCGCGAGCAGTTCGAAGCCGATCGCGTCGGCGACGGTGCGCGCGTAGGGATCGGCGAACAGCCGGTCCTCGCGCTCGGTCTCCAGGGCGCGCGCGGCGGCGGTCCACTGGGCGGTGCGGGATACGGCCTCCACAGGAGGTCCCCCTTCACGTGGGCAACGGAGGTACGGAGAGGTACGGACGGCCGTGTTCGGGGCCCGACGAAGGACGGCCCGTCAGGCGCTCATGACCGGGACACAGGTCTTGGCCGGTCGCGCGCAGGCGACGGGGTCCTCGGCCGCGGGCATCGACGACAGATGGTCGGCCTCGGAGTCGGCGGGGCGCCGGCGGAAGATGCTGTGCAGGATCATGCTGAACACGGCCGTCCCGTCGGGGGCCACCAGGGTGCACCGGGGCTTGACGGTGCCGGTGGCGCGGTGGAACGGCGACGGGGTGGAGCCGAGGATCTCGACGCGTGCGGTGAGGACGTCGCCCGGGCGCACGGGCCGCAGGTAGCGCACCTCGTCGATGCCGGGCGAGCCCATACAGGCGCTGTAGGCGAGGAGTCCGTCGACGTAGCGCCGCATGAACATCGCCTGGGTGTGGAACCCGCTCGCGATCAGACCGCCGAACTGCGAGTGCCCGGCGCGCTCGGGGTCCGTGTGGAAGGGCTGGGGGTCGAAGCGCCTGCCGAACTCCAGCACCTCCTCCTCCGTGACGGTGACGGTGCCCAGCTCGTGGACGTCGCCGGGCCGGAAGTCCTCGAAGTAGCGCATCGCGCTCCCCCCTTGACCTAGGAGTGGTCTTTCCCTGGCACACCCCAATCTACGAATTGACCATTTATTTTGTCAACCCAAAAAAGGCTCATGCGAGGGCCTGTTCGACGTCGGCCCACAGGTCCTCCGCGTCCTCGATCCCGACCGACATCCGCACCAGCCCGGCGCCGATCCCCGCGGCCGCCAACTCGCCCTCGTCCAGCTCCCGGTGGGAGGTGGACGCCGGATGCGTCACGAGGGTCTCCACCCCGCCCAGCGACAGCGCGAGGCGCGCCACCCGCACGCGTTCGATGAAGTCCCGGCCCGCTTCCCGGCCCCCCGCCAGCTCGAAGGAGAGCAGCCCGCCGCCGCCCGAGAGCACCGTGCGCGCGCGGGCGTACGAGGGATGGCCCGGGAGTCGGGGATAGTGGACGGCCGTCACCTCCTCGCGGTCCGCCAGCCGTCCGGCCAGCACCGCCGCGTTCGCGCAGTGCGCCCGCATCCGCAGCGGCAGCGTCGGTATCCCGCGCAGGGTCAGCCAGGCCGCGAACGGGTCGGCACAGGCGCCCAGTTCGACCGTCCGGGGCCAGATCCGCCGACGCAGCCCGTCGTCCGCGAACACCGCGGCCCCGCCGAGGACGTCCGAGTGCCCGGAGAGGTACTTGGTGGTGGAGTGGACGACGACGTCCGCGCCGAGCGCGAGCGGCCGGCACAGCACCGGCGAGGCCAGCGAGTTGTCCACCAGGCTCGTCACCCCCAGGGCCCGCGCCGCCGCCAGCAGTCCTGGCAGGTCCGGGACCTGCCCGGTGGGGTTGGCGATGGTCTCCAGGACCAGCAGCCGGGCGGCGGGGTGGACCGCCGCCGCCTCCAGCTCGGCCGGGTCGTCGCCGGATATCCGCACCACCTCGATCCCGTACCGCTCCGCCAGGTCCGCGAGGACCGCGTGCGTCCCCCCGTACAGGCACCGCTGGGCCACCACCCGGTCACCGGGCCGCAGGAGCGCGAGGAGCACCCCGCTGATCGCGCCCATCCCCGAGGCGAACGCGAGCGCCCCCTCACCGCCCTCCAGGCCCGCGAGCGTCCGCTCCAGGGCCCGCACGGTCGGATTGCCCCGGCGGCCGTACACGTACCGCCCGTCGGGCCCGGCCATCGCCTCGGCGAGGTCGGCGGCGGAGTCGAAGGCGAAGGCGGACGACTGCACGAGCGGCACGGAGAGCGGCCGGCTGCCGTCGGGGAAGGGCTCGTTGACGACGTGCACGGCGCGGGTGTCCAGTTCCACGGCTTTCCTTTCCACAGCTGCTGGGGGTACGGGAAAGGGGCCGCCCGGCGTCCGGAGTCGGACGTCGGGCGGCCCCTTCGGGGACGGCTCAGGCGGAGACCTTCTCGCCCTGCGGCGCGGGAGCGGCGGCGGCCTCGGCGGCGACCGCCTTGTCGCCCTTCATGACGAGGAGGGTCACGACACCGCCGACGGCGGCGACGATCGCGGCCCCGATGAAGGCGGCCGAGAAGCCGTCGGTCAGCCGGGGCAGGTCGCCGAGCCGGTCGGCGCCCTGGGACATGGCGACGGCCGTCAGGGCGGCGAGGCCGAGCGCGGAACCCACGTTGTAGGTGGTGTTGACGATGCCGGAGGCGAGACCGGCCTGCTCCTGCGGGGCGCCCGACATCGCGGCGATCATCGCCGGGATGTACGCGAGGGACATGCCCAGCGCGGCGACGAGCGAGGCCGGCAGGACGTCGACCAGGAACGTGCCGGTGGGCGGGACGGCCGCGAGCCAGACCAGGCCGGCGGCGAGCACGAGGAGGCCCGCGCCGATGAGCGGCTTGGCCCCGAAGCGGCCCATGAGGCGAGCGGTGACGGCCGTCATGAAGATCATCAGGAGCACGGTCATCGGCAGCAGCGCGGCGCCCGACGCGAAGGCGCCGTAGCCGAGGACCTGCTGGAGGTAGAGGTTGAGGAAGTACCACATCGGGATCCAGGCGGCGCCGAGCAGCGTCATCGCCAGGTTGGCCGAGCCGAGGCGCGGCACCCGCCACACGCCGAGCGGCATGAGGGGCTCGCGGACGGACTTCTGGATCACGAAGAACAGGACGAGCAGGGCGGCGGCGCCGGCCAGTTCCAGGACGGTGGCGGTGGCCCCCCAGCCGACCTCGGGGGCGCGGACGACGGCGAAGACGGCGAGCGCGAGACCGGCGGTGACGGCGACGGCACCGAGGACGTCGACGGAGCCGCGGCGCGCGCCGACCTCCGGCAGGAGCCGGGTCGCGGCGAGGGTCGCCAGGCCGATGGGGATGTAGATGACGAAGACCCACTGCCAGGCCGCCCACTCGGTGAAGACGCCGCCGAGGAAGACGCCCGCGGTGCCGCCGGCGGGAGCCGCGGCGCCGTAGAGCGCCATCGCCTTGCCGAGCTCCTTCGGGTCGTGCATGAAGAGCATCATCAGCAGGGTCATGGCGGAGGGCGCGATCAGGGCACCGCCGACGCCCTGCACGGCGCGGCCGGCGATCTCGACCCAGGCGGTCTGCGCGGCGGCGGCGAGGACCGAGCCGGCGATCATCACGGCCCAGCCGGTGACGAAGATCTTCCGAGCCCCGACCAGGTCGGAGAGGCGTCCGCCGAGGAGCAGGAGGCCGCCGAAGACGATCACGTACGCGTTGAAGACCCACTGGAGCTCGCCCTGGGTGAAGCCCAGGTCCTTCTGCATCTCCGGGAGCGCGACCCCGATGATCGACGTGTCCATGATGACCATGAACTGGGCGGCGGCGAGCACGACAAGTGCCCACCAGCGCCGGGGATTGACGGTTGACATTGCCCTGACCCTTCGCTCGCGTCGGCCCCCGACCACCGCCGGGGCATACCCCTAGGGGGTACTTGTGCGGAGCACCGTAGCATACCCATGGGGGGTATGTAAGAGAGAGGGATGGGCGCTCACGACGGCACCCGGGAAGCGCCCCCTCCCCGCCCCCCGCCGGGCAGAATGCCCCCATGACCGCAGACCAGGACCCCGCGCTCCTCCGCCGCTGGACCGCCACCCTGCTCGCCGCCCGCGCCGGCCGCGAGGGCCCCGACCCCGCCCCGTACGGCCGCAACCTCCTCGCCCGCTGGGCCGAGCCGCAGCGCCGCTACCACACGGTCGACCACCTCCGCGCCGTCCTCGACCGCATCGACGAACTCGCCGACCAGGGCGGCGAAGGCGGCGAACTGGAGCTCGTCCGGCTCGCCGCCTGGTTCCACGACGCCGTCTACCGCCCCGACCGCTCGGAGAACGAGGAACGCTCGGCCGCCCTCGCCGAGAAGGCCCTCGCCGAAGCCGGGCTCACCCCCCACGAGGTCGCCGAGGTCGCCCGCCTCGTCCGCCTCACCACGACCCACGACCCCGACCCGGGCGACCTCGACGGCGAGACCCTCTGCGACGCCGACCTCGCCGTCCTGGCCTCCGACCCCGATACATACGGGGGGTACGCCGCCGCCGTCCGCGAGGAGTACGGCTTCGTCCCCGACGACGCCTTCCGCGAAGGCCGCGCCGCCGTCCTCCGCCAGCTCCTCGCCCTCCCCCGCCTCTTCCGCACCCCCTACGGCGCCGCCGCCTGGGAGGCACCCGCCCGGGAGAACGTGGAGCGCGAACTCGCCCGGCTGACGGACCCGGCCGGACGGGACTGAGCGACGGCGGCGCGACCCCGCGGCGCACGGGCGGCGGGCGCGCGACCCGCGGGCCCGCGGACGCCCCGGTCCGCGGGCCCTGCCTCAGGCCCCGCCGAGGTACGCCTCCAGGGACGGTCCCGTCGGCGCGACCACGACGGCGCCGTCCCGGAGGTCCGCCGACAGGTGCGCCCGGTCCCCCTCCTCCCGGATCGCCACCGGCCGGTCCGTCGGGACGACCGTCGCCCCGAGCCGCACCACCAGCCGGGCCAGGACGTCGGAGAACGGGCCGCGCGGGAACCGGCTGACCGCGACGCACAGGTCGTCGACGTCCACGTCGACCTCGTACCCGTCGGCCGTGCGGATCAGCACGCCGTCCCTCAGGTCCTCGCCCGCCGCGACGACGTACGGCGCCAGGACCTCCCGGACGGTCTCCAGGGGCAGCGGCTCCGGCTCGCCGTCGCGGAACCGGAGCAGGAACAGGGTGCGGCTCATCCCCCCGCCCCGCTCAGGCGGCCCGGATCGCCGCGGCGATCTCCGCGCCCGTGCGGGCGACGACCACCGTGCTGCCGCCCGCCGCCGCCGGCGGCAGGTGTGCCCGCTCCCCCTCCCGCCGGACGACGACGGTCCCGCCGGGGACCACGAGCCAGGCGTCGAGGCGCTCCAGCAGGACCGCCAGGAGGTCCATGACCCCCTCCCCGCCGAACCGGTTGAAGGTGATGCCGTGGGGCGGGTGGACATAGACGTCCGCCTCCTCCCGCTCGCCCGTGACGATCCGGAGGAAGCCCGGCTCGGGGTCCCGCGCCACCACGTGGGGGCCCAGGACCTCGTAGGCCGTGTCCATGTCCAGCGGCGCCGGCTCGCCGTGCTCGAACCGGCACACGAAGATGTCGAAGCTCATGGGACCTCGCTATCACGGAGCACCGACAGCGCGGACGGGCCCGCCGCCGGCCGCACCGGACCCGGGCAGGCCAGGGCGTCTCCCGCACCGGGGCGGGGCGGGCGTCTCGCATGGCAAGACATCCCCGGCCCGCGGAATGACAGGAACAAATCGCTCGTTGACGCATGTCATGCCGTCTTCCTCCGCCGAGCACACGACATCCGTCACCGACGCCCCGCCCGGCGGCCGCATGCCGCTGGCCGTCTACATCCTGGGGCTCTCCGTCTTCGCGCTCGGCACGAGCGAGTTCATGCTGTCCGGGCTCCTGCCGCCCATCGCGGAGGACATGGGGGTCTCCATCCCCCGCGCCGGCCTCCTCATATCGGCCTTCGCCATCGGCATGGTCGTCGGAGCGCCGCTCCTCGCCGTCGCGACGCTGCGGCTCCCCCGCAAGACCACGCTCCTCGCGCTCATCACCGTCTTCGGCCTCGGCCAGGTCGCGGGAGCGCTGGCACCGAACTACGCCGTCCTCTTCGCCTCGCGGATCGTGAGCGCCCTCGCGTGCGCCGGGTTCTGGGCGGTCGGTGCGGCCGTCGCCATCGCCATGGTGCCCGTCGGCGCCCGGGCCCGGGCCATGGCCGTCATGATCGGCGGCCTCTCCATCGCCAACGTCCTCGGCGTCCCCGCCGGGGCGTTCCTCGGCGAGCACCTCGGCTGGCGGTCGGCGTTCTGGGCCGTCGGCGCGGCCTCCGCGATCGCGCTCGTCGGCGTCGCGGCCCGCATCCCGCACATCCCCCTCCCCGCGACCAGGCCCCTGCTGCGGCGCGAGCTCGGCATCTACCGCGACCGTCAGGTCCTCCTCTCGGTCGTCGTCACCGCCCTGGCCGCCGGCGGCGTCTTCTGCGCCTTCTCCTACCTCGCCCCGCTGCTCACCGAGGTCTCCGGCCTCGACGACGGCTGGGTGTCCGGCGTCCTCGCGCTCTTCGGCATCGGCGCCGTCGTCGGCACGACGATCGGCGGCCGCGTCGCCGACGCCCACCTCTTCGGCGTCCTGCTCAGCGGCATCGCGGCCTCGACCGTCTTCCTGGTCGCGCTGGCCCTCCTCGCGTCGAGCCCGGTCGCCACGATCGTGCTGACCTTCCTCCTCGGCGTCTCCGCGTTCTACACCGCGCCCGCCCTCAACGCGCGCATGTTCAACGTCGCGGGAGCCGCGCCCACCCTGGCCGGCGCCACCACCACCGCCGCGTTCAACCTCGGCAACACCGGCGGCCCCTGGCTCGGCGGCGCCGTCATCGACGCCGGCCTCGGCTTCGGCTCCACCGCCTGGGCGGGCGCCGCCATGACCGCCGCCGGCCTCGGCACGGTCGCGGTCGCGCTCCGGCTCCACACGTCCGCGTCCCGCGTGGTCACCTCCGGCTCCCCGGCCGGGAAGCGGGCCGTCTCCCCACACTGACCCCGGCCGAAATCCGGCTGCGCGCCGCCCCGCGCCTCCGTACGGTGACCCCGTGACGACTCGGATGATCATCCTCAACGGCGCCTCCAGCTCGGGCAAGTCCGGCATCGTCCGGTGTCTGCAGTCGGTCCTGCCGGACCCCTGGCTCACCTTCGGCTGCGACTCGTTCGTCGACGCCCTGCCCAAGAGGATGTGGGGCTCGCCGGGCGGGATCGTCTTCGACGAGGACGGCGGGGTCGGCGTCGGCGAGGACTTCCGCGCCCTCGAAGCCGCCTGGACCGAGGGCGTCGTCACCATGGCCCGCGCCGGCGCCCGCGTGATCGTCGACGACGTCTTCCTCGGCGGCGCCGCCTCCCAGCAGCGCTGGCGCACCGCCCTCGCCGGCCTCCCCGCCCTGTGGGTCGCCGTCCGCTGCGACCCGGAGGTCGCCGCCGGCCGCGAGATCGCCCGCGGCGACCGCACCCCCGGCATGGCGGCCCGGCAGTCCCGCGTCGTCCACGAGGGCGTCACCTACGACGTCGAGGTCGACACCACCCGCACCGAGTCCCTGGCCTGCGCCCGGGCCGTCGCCGCCCGGGTGGGCTGACGCCTACCCGACCGGGCGGCTCTTCGGGCGGCGCAGGCCGGCGGTGGTGAGGCGCAGGAGGAGCTCCTTGGAGCCGACCTCGACGGCGCCGCCCTCGACGGCGGCGGCGTAGTGGTCGGCGGGAATGTCGTAGTGGTCGCGCTCGAAGGCCCGGGGCGGGGCCCCTATCGAGGCGGCGAACGCGTGCAGCTCCTCGAAGGAGACGTCGCTGACGAGGTGGGACCACATGCGGCCGTGGCCCGGCCAGGTCGGCGGGTCGATGTAGAGGGTCACGCGCGGGGTCCTTCCGGTCGGCGCCTCATGTCAGACCGCCCACCGGGGCCACCACGACGCCCTGCTCGGAGCAGACCCAGTGGGGGTCGGGGCCGAGTTCGGGCTCGACGTCGAGGGCGTGCGGGCCGCCGGAGGAGCAGACGGGGCAGAGGGGCCATCGTCCGTACCGTTCGAGGAGGGCGTCCTGGACGTCCTGGGCGACGAGACCGGCGACGTAGGTGAGGCCCTCCGGCCACTGCTCGACCCACCAGCGCCGGTGGGCGACGGACTCCTCCACCATCGAGACGACCTCGGCGGCGGCGACCTCGCGGGCGGCGAGGTCGGCCAGTACCAGGGCGCGGGCGGTGTGCAGGGCCTGCTCCAGGGGGTCGATGTCGTCCATGCACTCATTGTCACCCGGTGCGG
Source organism: Streptomyces sp. NPDC104202 (assembly GCF_055584185.1). Classification (NCBI taxonomy): domain Bacteria; kingdom Bacillati; phylum Actinomycetota; class Actinomycetes; order Kitasatosporales; family Streptomycetaceae; genus Streptomyces; species Streptomyces sp. NPDC104202. Next base: position 62,128 of record NZ_JBVJMN010000026.1, read on the forward strand.
GGCCAGGACGAAGGTCCCGCCGGAATCCGGGACCCCTCCGGGACCTGGGGGGTCTTGTCGGACCCCGATGCCGAAAGTATCTTTCAGTTGTGACCAATGACGTGAAGGAAAGTTTCACAGGCGACGCGCCGCCGCCTCCCGCCGCGCTCGCGGCCAAGGTGCGGACCCTCGCACCCTCCATGACCCGCTCCATGCAGCGGGTCGCCGAAGCCGTCGCCGGAGACCCGGCCGGCTGCGCCGCCCTCACGGTCACCGGCCTCGCCGAGCTCACCGGCACCAGTGAGGCGACCGTCGTCCGCACCGCCCGCCTCCTCGGCTACCCCGGCTACCGCGACCTGCGCCTCGCCCTCGCCGGCCTCGCCGCCCAGCAGCAGTCCGGCCGCGCGCCCGCCGTCACCGCCGACATCGCCGTCGACGACCCGATCGCCGACGTCGTCGCCAAGCTCGCCCACGACGAGCAGCAGACCCTCGCCGACACCGCGGCCGGCCTCGACACCGTCCAGCTCGGCGCCGCCGTCGCCGCCCTCGCCGGCGCCCGCCGCGTCGACATCTACGGCGTCGGCGCCTCCGGCCTCGTCGCCCAGGACCTCGCGCAGAAGCTCCTCCGCATCGGCCTGATCGCCCACGCCCACAGCGACCCGCACCTCGCGGTCACCAACGCGGTGCAGCTCCGCTCCGGCGACGTCGCCCTCGCCATCACCCACTCCGGCTCGACCGGCGACGTCATAGAACCGCTCCGGGTCGCCTTCGACCACGGCGCCACCACCGTCGCGATCACCGGCCGCCCGGACGGCCCCGTCACCCAGTACGCCGACCACGTGCTGACCACCTCCACCGCCCGCGAGAGCGAGCTGCGCCCCGCGGCCATGTCGTCCCGGACCAGCCAACTCCTGGTCGTGGACTGCCTGTTCACCTGCGTGACGCAGCGTACGTACGAGACGGCGGCTCCTGCCCTCGCCGCCTCCTACGAGGCCCTCGCCCACCGCCACTCCCCGCGCACCCGCTGACCCGCCGGCCGCCCCGGCCGCCGCCCCGCCCCTCCGACCCCGAACCCCACCCCGACCCCGCCCGCCGATCCGCCCGCCGAGCGTCATACGTCGACGCCAACGCCGCCGACGACGTCCACGCACCGAAAGAGCCGCACATGTCCGCTTCCACGTACTCCGAACTCCGCGCCCAGCTCGCCACCCTCACCACGGAGGCGTTCCGGCCGGAGCTCGCCGAGATCGACCAGCTCCCGACCCTGGACATCGCCCGGACCATGAACGGCGAGGACCAGACCGTCCCCGCCGCCGTCGCCCGCCAGCTCCCCGCCATCGCCGCCGCGATCGACGCCACCGCCGCCCGCATGGCCCGCGGGGGACGGCTCGTCTACATGGGCGCCGGCACCGCCGGCCGCCTCGGCGTCCTCGACGCCAGCGAGTGCCCGCCCACCTTCAACACCGACCCCTCCCGGGTCGTCGGTCTGATCGCGGGCGGCCCGTCCGCCATGGTCAAGGCCGTCGAGGGCGCCGAGGACTCCAAGGAACTGGCCGTCGAGGACCTCACGGAACTGGGCCTCACCGCCGACGACACCGTCGTCGGCATCTCCGCCTCCGGCCGCACCCCGTACGCCATCGGCGCCGTCGAGCACGCCCGGCGGCTCGGCGCGCTGACCATCGGACTGTCCTGCAACGCCGACAGCGCGCTGGCCGCCGCCGCCGAGCACGGCATCGAGGTCGTCCCCGGCCCCGAGCTCCTCACCGGCTCCACCCGGCTCAAGGCCGGCACCGCGCAGAAGCTCGTCCTCAACATGATCTCGACGATCACGATGATCCGCCTCGGCAAGACCTACGGAAACCTCATGGTCGACGTCCGCGCCTCCAACGAGAAGCTCCAGGCCCGCTCGCGGCGGATCGTCGCCCTCGCCACCGGCGCCCCCGACGAGCAGATCGAGACGGCGCTCGCCGCCGCCGACGGCGAGGTGAAGAACGCCATCCTCATGATCCTCGCCGAGGTCGACGCCCCGACAGCCGCCCGGCGGCTCACGGACTCCCGCGGCCATCTGCGGGCGGCGCTGCACGCGACCGAGCCCACCCCGTAGTCCCCACCGCACGGCACCCCCTCACAGCAAGGCCCACCGCACCATGAGCACAGACGACAAGAACCGCGCCATCGCCGCCGCGATCCTCCCCCTCGTCGGCGGCGCCGGGAACATCAGCTCCGTGGCCCACTGCATGACCCGCCTCCGGCTGGGTCTGCACGACCGCTCGCTCGTCCAGGACGAGGCCCTCAAGGCCCTGCCGTCCGTGATGGGCGTGGTCGAGGACGACACGTACCAGATCGTCCTCGGCCCCGGCACGGTCGCCCGCGTGACCCCGGAACTGGAGGCGCTGGTGGCCGAGGCGCCGCGGCCCGCGCACTCCGCCGAGGACCTCGCGGCGCAGGGGGCGGCCCTGAGGGCCGAGCGGAAGGCGAAGAACGCCACCCCGTTCAAGCTCTTCCTCCGCAGGATCGCGAACATCTTCGTCCCGCTGATCCCCGCCCTCATCGGCTGCGGCATCATCGCCGGCCTCAACGGCCTGCTCGTCAACCTCGGCTGGCTGCCCGGCGTCACCCCCGCGCTCGCCGCCATCGCCAGCGGCTTCATGGCGCTCATCGCGGTCTTCGTCGGGTACAACACGGCCAAGGAGTTCGGCGGCACGCCGATCCTCGGCGGCGCCGTCGCCTCCATCATCGTCTTCGCGGGCGTCGCCAAGGTCGACGTCTTCGGCCAGACGCTCTCCCCCGGCCAGGGCGGCGTCCTCGGCGCGCTGGGCGCCGCGGTCCTCGCCGTGTACGTGGAGAAGTGGTGCCGCCGCTGGGTGCCGGAGTCCCTCGACGTCCTGGTCACCCCGACGCTCACCGTGCTGGTCTCGGGCCTCGTCACCGTCTTCGGCCTGATGTTCGTCGCCGGCGAGATCTCCCGGGCCATCGGCGAGGGCGCCGACTGGCTCCTCGTCCACGCCGGAGCGGGCGCCGGACTCGTCCTCGGTGGTCTCTTCCTGCCGCTGGTGATGCTCGGCCTGCACCAGGCGCTCATCCCGATCCACACGACGCTGATCGAGCAGCAGGGGTACACCGTCCTGCTCCCCATCCTCGCGATGGCGGGCGCCGGCCAGGTCGGCGCGGCCATGGCCGTCTACCTGAAGCTCCCCCGCAACGGCTCCATCCGCCGCACCATCAAGTCCGCCCTCCCGGCCGGTTTCCTCGGCGTCGGCGAGCCGCTCATCTACGGCGTCTCCCTGCCCCTGGGCCGCCCGTTCGTCACCGCCTGCTTCGGCGGCGCGGCCGGCGGCGCGTTCATCGGCTTCTTCAGCATGCTGGGCGACAAGGTCGGCTCGACCGCGATCGGCCCCTCCGGCTGGGCGCTCTTCCCGCTCCTCGACGGCAACAAGGGCCTCGGCGCGACGATCGCGATCTACGGCGGCGGACTCCTCGTCGGCTACCTGGTCGGCTTCGCGGCGACGTACTTCTGGGGCTTCGGCAAGGAGCTCCTGGAGGAGTTCAACGTGGAGACGGACGCGGAGGCCACCGCGGAGCCCGCGGCCTCCCCGGTGGCGGCCGGGTCCCCGGCCGCGCCCGCCGCGCCGGCGCCGGGCGCCGGACCGGAGCCCCAGCCGGTGAAGGTCTGACGCACGGCCCTCCGGCCGGACCGGGAGGGCACCCGGCAGGGTCCGGTGGACGACCGTCCACCGGACCCTGCCGTACACACGGGCCGGCCCGGACCGGGAGGGGACGCCCCCTACCGGCAGAGGACGTCCCCGGCGGGCCGGACGCCCTCCGTCAGGAAGCGGGTCACCGCCCGGTCGCCGCAGGCGTTGCCGCTGCCGAGGTAGACGGCGTGGCCGCCCTCGTCGACGGAGACGAGCCGGGCGCGGTCGCCGAAGGCCGCACGCATCCTCAGACCGGAGCCGTAGGGGGTCGCCGGGTCGCGCAGGTTCTGGATCATGAGGACGTTCGAGGGGCCGCGGTCGGTGATCCGCGTCGGCTCCTCCACCGCGCCGCCCTTCCAGAAGGAGCACGGCGTGATGTTCGCCGGCATGCCCGCCGTGAGCGGGTGGAGCACCCGGTCGGCGGCGACGGCCCGCTCGTACGCCGGGACGGAACGCGGCCAGTCCACGTCGTTGCAGATCACGCCGACGCTGACGGTCGCGGCCTCGTCCGGCATCGGCCCGGCCAGCTCCGGCGGCAGCACCGGCACGCCCGCCGGGTCGAGGGCCTGGGACACGAGCCGGGCGAAGGACTCGAAGGCGGTGTCGGCGTACAGGGCCTGCTGGAGGGCCTGGCGCAGCGCCGTGCCGGTGAGCGGCACGCCGGGAGTCGTCGACGGACGCGGCTCGCGGTCGAGCCGCGCCGCGAGGTCCAGGACCAGGGGCCTTACGTCCTCGGGGCGTTCGGCCAGCCGCAGCGCGGCCGGACGGGCCGGGTCCGACGCCCAGGCGGCGAAGTCGGGGAAGCGGTCCTCCGCACCGCGCGCCATGTCCGCGAGCCAGCCGCGGGCCACCCGCCGCGGGTCCGGGTCGGCGCTGCTGTCGAGGACCCAACGGTCCGTCCGCCCGGGGAACTTCTCCGCGTACACCGCGGCGACGTACGTCCCGTAGGACACGCTCCACGCCGACAGCCTCCGCTCGCCGAGCGCCTCCCGCAGCCGGTCCAGGTCCCGCGCCTGGTTCGCCGTCGTCAGACCCCGCAGCATCGCCCCGCCGTTCCGGGCACACGCCTCGGCCATGCGGCGCGAGCGGGCCACGTTCTCCCCGATGCCGCCGTCGGCCGCGGGCCACGACCGCAGGGTCACCAGGCGCCGGTCGTCCTCCTCGAAACCGCACCGGGCCTTCGCGGACCCCCCGACGCCCCGCGGGTCGAACGCCACCAGGTCGTAGGCCCCGTCCATCTCCGCGGCCAGCGCCGCGCCCTTCTGCCCCAGCCGCTGCACACCGGAGCTCCCGGGTCCCCCGGGGATCACCATCAGCGTCCCGCGCCGGGCCTCGGGCCGGGTGCTGCGCAGCCGGGCCACGGCCAGGCCGATCCGCTCGCCGTCGGGGCGGGCGTAGTCCAGGGGTACGGACAGCGTCGCGCACTGCTGTCCGGGCAGCGGCTTCACCGCCGGCGCGCACTCCCCCCACACGAGACCCTCCGCGGCGGGAGCCGAAGCGGCGGCCGCCCCACCGCCGGCGAGTCCGGCACCGGCCACGGCGGCGGCGGAGAGGGCGAGCATCAGGGCCTTGCGTCCACGGTTCGTCGTCATGCGCTCAGCCTCACGCACCGGCGACCACCGCCCCATCCGGCAGGCACGCCGGTCGAGGGTGGGGTCAACCCCCGCCCCCACGGGTCCCGTTGACACCCGCCGTGCCGCCGAGAACCCGGTGGCACCGCCGGGCACGCCGGGAGATCATCCCCGGCATGACCACGACCCGCGCGACCACCCCTGCCCACGCCTCCGCCTCCGGCACCTGGACCCTCGGCGGCGACCTCACCGTCCACCGCGTCGGATTCGGCGCCATGCGCCTGCCCCAGCGCGGCCCGGCGCTCGTCGAGAACGCCGTGCCGAGGGACCGCGACGAGGCGATCTCCGTCCTGCGCACGGCGGTCGAGCTCGGGGTGAACCACATCGACACGGCGGCCTTCTACTTCTCGCCGCTCCGCTCCGCGAACGAGCTGATCAACAGCGCGCTCGGCGGGCCCTACCCCGACGACCTCGTCATCGCCACCAAGGTCGGGCCCGCCCGCGACCTCTCGGGAGCCTGGAGCGAGCACGCCCGCACCCCCGCCGGGCTGCGCGCCCAGGTCGAGGAGAACCTGCGGCAGCTCGGCCGGGACCGGCTCGACGTCGTCAACCTCCGTGTCCTCGGCACGGATTCGATCGCCGAGCGCTTCGGCGCCCTCGCCGACCTCCGGCAGGCCGGCCTCATCCGCCACCTCGGCCTCTCCAACGTCACCCCCGACCAGCTCGCCGAGGCCCGCGCCATCGCCCCGGTCGTCTGCGTGCAGAACATGTACGGCATCGGGGTCCGCCCCGAGTACGACGCGTTCGTCCGGCACTGCGGCGAGCAGGGCATCGCCTTCGTCCCCTTCTACGCGATCGCCGCCGCGGGCCGCGAGACCGGAGCCACCTCCGCCGAGCACGAGGAGGTCCTCGCCGTCGCCCGCGCCCACGGCGTCGGCCCCGCCGAGGTCCGCATCGCCTGGACCCTCCACCAGGGCCCCCACCTCCTCGCCATCCCCGGCACCGGCGACCCCGCCCACCTCGCCGCCGACGTCGCCGCCGGTGCCCTGCGCCTCACCCCCGGCGAACTCGCCCGCCTCGACCGGGCGCACCGCGCCGCCGCCTAGGACGTCCCTTCCGGATCCCGCCCGCCCGCACGATCCGGACGGGACGACCTAGACTCCACCCCCATGACGCCCCGCACCCCGCACCCCGTCCCGGACCCCGCCGTCGTCGCCGACCTCGCGCCCACCGGGACCCTGCGGGCCTCCGTCAACCTCGGCAACCCCGTCCTCGCCCAGGGGACCCCCGACGCCCCGGCCGGGATCACCGTGGACCTGGCGCGGGAGATCGCGGCGCGGCTCGGGGTGGGGGTGGAGCTGCTCTGCTTCGACGCGGCCCGCAAGTCCTTCGAGGCGATGGCGGAGGGCCGGGCCGACCTCTGCTTCCTGGCGGTGGACCCGGCGCGGGAGGCGGAGGTCGCGTTCACCGCCCCGTACGTCCTCATCGAGGGCGTGTACGCCGTCCCGCGCGACTCCGCGCTGACCGGCGTCGCCGAGGTGGACGCGCCCGGCGTGCGGATCGGGGTCAAGAAGGGCTCGGCGTACGACCTGTTCCTGTCCAGGACCCTCACGCACGCGACCGTCGTGCGCGGCGAGGAGGGCGTCGACACCTTCCGCGAGGCGGGCCTGGAGGCGGGCGCGGGCATCCGCCAGCCCATGGCCGCGTACGCCGCCGCGCACCCGGAGGTGCGGCTGCTCGACGAGCGGTTCATGGAGATCCGGCAGGCCGTGGGCACGACGGTGAGCCGCGCCCCGCAGACGGTCGCCTTCCTCCGCGGCACCGTCGAGGAGCTGAAGGCGAACGGTTTCGTCGCGGACGCCCTCCGCCGCTCCGGCCAGGACGCGGCCCTCGCCGCCCCGCCCGCCTGACCCCTCCGCCCGCGTGCCGGGCCGGCGGCTCCGGCGTCCGACGGCGTGCCGGGTCCGGTCGTCCCGCGCCCGGCCTACCCCACCACGCCCTCCAGCGTCAGCGGCCGGCCCGGTACGAGGACCCGGTCCCGGGGCCCGTACGGGAGGAGGTCGTCCCACCACCGGGCCGCGGGGTCGAAGCGGGCGTGCGCCACGGTCCCCGTCAGGTCCGGGTCAGGGGTCCGGAGGGCCCGCAGGGCGAAGGCGGGGCCCCCGGGCAGGTGGACGACACCGTCGAGGACGAGCGTGCCGAGACCGGTGGACATGACGGGGCCGCCCGCGGTCCGTGCGAGCCCCGGCACCCGGCGCGCGGCGTCGGCGTGGAGGGCGAGGGCGCGGGCGAGCGGCAGGCCGAAGGAGCGGCGCGGGCCGGTCTCGCGCTCCACGCACATGGAGTACGGCACCAGCCCCAGTGCGACCTGCTCCCGCCACATGCGGGCCCACACGTCGACGTCGTCGTTGACGTGCCGGACGACGGGCGCCCGGGTGCGCAGGACGGCACCGGTGGCGCGCAGCCGCCGCAGGGCGCGCCGCGCCGGCTCCGGGTGGAGCTCCCGGGGGTGGGAGACGTGCAGCATGAGGGCGAGACGGCGCCCGGAGGCCACGATCCGCTCGAAGAGCCGCAGCAGGTCGTCGGCGTCGGGCGCGGTGAGGAAGCGCTCCGGGGAGAACGACACGGCCTGCGTGCCGATGCGGACCGTGCGGACGTGGGGCCGGGCGAGGAGCGGCGCGACGTACGTGTCGAGCAGCCCGGCCCGCATGACGAGGGGGTCGCCGCCGGTGAGCAGCACGTCGGTGACCTCCGGGTGGTCCGCGAGGTAGGCGTCGGCCGCCGCCGGCCCGTCCACCGCCTGCCGCCGCTCCGCGTCGCCGGTGAACTGCGGCCGGCGGAAGCAGTGCGCGCAGTAGCCGTGGCAGGTCTGCCCCTGGCGCGGGAAGACGAGGAGCGTCTCCGGGTACGTGTGCCGGAGTCCCCGGGCGTCCTCGGGCACGTCCGGGTGGAGCCGGCCGCCCGGATGCGGGTGGAGCCGCTCCCTCAGCCCGTCCACGACCAGCCGCAGCCTGACCCGGTCGCGGTCGCGCAGCGCCGCCTCGACGGCCGCGAAGTCCGCGGGCGCGAGCATGTCGCGGTGCGGCATCACGAGCCGGTAGAGCGGGTCGTCGGGCGCCCGGGCCCAGTCGATCAGCTCGTCGACGACATGGGCGCTGACCTTGAACGGCAGCACCCTCCCGACGACCTCGGCGTCGTGCCCGAGCTCCGGCTGCCCGGTCCGCTCGGCAATGAGCCTGCCCAAGCGCTGCCCGGTGAACGAAGTCATCCGTCCCCCACCCCCCGCACCTCCGTCGGCCACCCGACCGCCCCTCCGTCCCACCCACCCCGGACGATGATGGGCAGCCCGCCCGCGCCCGCCAATGCCCCTACCGGCCGCCGGAGTCGACGGCAACCGGGCAGTCCGGCCAATCCGGTGCACCGCCTACCGGACAGCCCCGCGGGCCCGCTCCCGCTCCGCGCGACCGGTCCGCGCGGGTACCACCCGGTTCAAACCGGAGGGGTTTCGGCCGCCCCACGGAACCGGGGCGTCCGCCAGATTGACGCCTTTCCTCCCTGCCCGGCGACCCCCATACGCGGCGGCGGCCCGGGCACGGGGGAACGCTCCGGAAAGTGCTCCGCGCGCCGCCCGGGAAGGCCCCCGCACGGCCCTGGAAGCGGCGGCGCGGGGACGGCCGGGCGTCGGCGGGGGTCCGGTGCCGAGACGCTGCCAGGAGGCTCCCCAGGGAGCGTCGGCGACCTCACCGAACATGCTCTGACCTGGGATTTCGCCACCCCGGCCACTAATCTGGAGAGGAACTCGGAGGGGAGATCCGCATGGGTGGGAACGACCGTGGCGTGCGCACGATCGAGGATGTTCTGGGGATGCTGGACGGCCTGTTCGCCGGCGGCGGGGACCGCTGGACGGCGGGCGGCGCGGAGTGGTGGGACGGCTTCTACGAGGACCGGGACAGGCCCGTGCCGTTCTTCGTGCGGAAGCCGGACGAGAATGTGGTGGCGTACGGGGAACGGGGGCTGCTGCCGGTCCGGGGCCGGGCCCTGGACCTGGGGTGCGGACCGGGACGGAACGCGCTGCACCTCGCCTCGCTGGGATACCGGGTGGACGCGGTCGACCTCTCCGCGACGGCGATCGGATGGGCCCGGGAGCGGGCGCGCGAGACGGGCCGCGACGGCATCCGGTTCGTGTGCGGGGACGCCTTCACGACCGCGCTCGACGGGCCGTACGACCTGGTCTACGACTCGGGATGCTTCCACCACCTGCCGCCGCACCGCCGGGTCGCCTACCTGGCGCTCCTGGAACGGGTACTGGCACCCGGCGGGCTCTTCGCCCTGACCTCGTTCGCGGCGGGCGAGGGCGGGATGGGATCGGAACTGCCGGACGCCGAGTTCTACCGGCGCGGCAGCCTGGAGGGCGGACTCGCCTACACGGAAGGGCAGTTGCGGGCCGTCTTCGCCGGGCTGACGGAGATCGAAGTGCGCCGGATGCGCGACGAGCCGGCCGGCTCCCCGGTGTTCGGCGAGTCCTTCCTCTGGACCGCCCTCTTCCGGCGCCCGGCCTAGGCCGACGGCCTGGGGCCAGGATGCCTCACATCGACGTCAGGTACTCCGCGAGCCGGTCGTACTGCTCCCGCATCCCCGCCTCCATGCCCGCGGCCAGGGCCTGGTCCCTGATGGCGTTCGACGGCCAGAAGGACGTGCTGGTCAGGGCCGTGCCGCCGTCGGGCGTCGCGTCGAAGGCGAGGGTGACGCGGACCGGCGCGGCGTCCGGCATCTGCTCGAACACCTCGGTGTAGTCGAGCCGTTCGGCCGGGACCACGTCCTCGTACACGCCGGAGAAGACGATCTGCTGGCCGTCGGGCGCGGTCTGCCCCCACCGCCAGGCGCCGCCGGGACGCAGGTCGATCTCGACCACCGTCGTGGTCAGGGCGGCCGCCCCGTACCACCGGCGGACGTGCTCGGGGCGCGTCCACGCCTTCCAGACCCGGCCGGGCGGGGCGTCGAAGGTGCGGGTGACGACCAGCTCACGATCGGCCGGCGTCGTCATCAGGGTGACCATGGCCGCGACCCCTTCCCGGTCCGCACACCGAAGGCGCCGAAAGCACCGAAACCACCCCCGGACGCCTCTCCTGCTCATTCCAGGATCACCCCGGCACTCCCGTAAAGCGAATGAACATGTTCAACATCCGGGCGCTAAGGTGCCTGCTATGCGGCCGCCTCGACCAAAGGCGCAGCCGCCTTCTCAGACCTGTGGGGGGTCCCTCTTGCCGCGCACCACGCGCAGGCTTCCGCACGCCTTTGTCCGTGCGGCCGCCGTCTTCGCACTCTCGGCCGGTATGGCCGTACCCGCCGTCATCACGGCACCGGCCGCACACGCGGCCTCCGACGTCACCGCCACCTTCACCACCGACGACGCCAGGATCGGCGTCCAGATCAGCGGCGACCCGCTGTGGGTGAAGGCGAGCGTCATGTCCTCCACCGCCCCCGACGCCACGGTCCTCGCGTCGGCCGACGCCCTCACGTGGCAGGCCGGGGACAACGACACCGGCCGGCCCTACGGCCACGTCTCCGACACCGCGCCGCGGCTGCCCGAGGGCACGCCGTACGGCACCTACCCGGTCGTCGTCGAGTACCGGCAGCCCGGCGGCACCGTCCAGCGGTGGACCGGCGGCACCTACGTGCACAAGCTGCACACCGGCGTCTCGGGGCTCTCCTTCGACCGGAAGACCACCAGCCTCACCGAGCGGAAGGTCGTCCTGTCCGGCCGGGCCACCACCTGGGACCCGGTCACCGGGGCCCGGACGCCCGCCCTGCCCGGCACCGGCGTCAGCATCACGTTCCAGCTCGTCTCCGACGAGTGGAAGACGCTGAAGGCCACGGCCACCACCGGTGAGGACGGCGCCTTCTCGCTGCCGCTCTCCCCGAACGCCGAGATCCGCGGCGGCAGCGCCGTCGTCGTCGCGCCGAACGCCGACACGGTGGCCACGCTGCCCGTCGCCGTCCCCGAGGTCGGCGTGGAGAAGACCTCGTACCGGCTGACCGCCGACCTGAACAAGTACCGGGTCCAGGCCGGCACGGACGTCACCGTCACCGGCCGCGTCGAGCGCCTCACCCCCGACGGCTGGAAGCCGTACGCGGGCGCGCCGCTCATCACCACCTCCGCCAAGCCCGAGTACCACTCCCTCGCGGTCTCCGGCCTCATGGGCAGCGGAGCGGCGGCGGCCGACGGCTCCTTCTCGTTCCCCGCGCGCGCCTCGCACACGACGCAGGTGTACACCTCGGTCGCCCCGTCCGTGTACTACGCCTCCCGCGCCTACGACCAGGGGGCCATCGCCGTCCCGCAGCCGTTCGCCTGGGGCGGCGTCCGCGTCGCCCTCGACGAGTACGGCACGGTCCGCGCCACCGGCAAGCTGTCCGTGAACACCTTCACCTGCTGGGACCAGTACGTCTTCCTCCAGACCTCCGTGGACAACGGCCGCACCTGGAAGAACCTGGCCAACGGCAAGGCCGCGGGCGGCACCGAGGGCGGCTGCCCGTTCGACATCTCCGCCCGCGGGTACCACAACGCGATGTACCGGCTGTACCACTACGAGACCGACCAGCTCGTCGGCAAGGTCACCGGCACCATCCGGCTCAGCCGCGTCCCGACCCGCTTCTCGGCCTTCACCATCAGCCCCGCGCGGCCCCGCGTGAACGCCAAGATGACCGTCTCCGGCACCCTCCAGCAGTACACGAGCGGCGCCTGGCGGCCCCTCAAGGGCGCCAAGGTGATGCTCGTGTTCAAGCCCAAGGGCTACTCGGAGTGGTACTGGGTCACCCGCGACGTCGCCACCAACGCCAACGGCTCCTTCAGCTTCCGCGCCACCAACTACGGCGACGGCACCTGGGCCATGGTGAAGCAGTCCGCGAGCGGCTACTTCCACAGCGAGACGAAGGTGAAGTACATCGATGCGCTCTGACCTGCGGCGGACCTCCGCCACCACGCTCGCAGCGGCCGTCGCCACCGCCCTGCTCCTCGGCGCGGCCCCCGCGCAGGCCGCCGACGCCCCCGCGGCGTCCCCGGTCTCCATCGGCCCCGCCCTCACCGACGACCAGCAGCGCGGCATCTTCCACGTCGCGGCCTGGAGCGACGTCCCCGGCGTCACGGTCGCCAAGGTCGCCGTGACGATCCGCAGGGGCGACACCGTCGTCGCCGAGATCCCCTCGCTCACCGAGTACGGGTGGGTCAAGGGCCGCTACGGGCTGACCTCGTCCGACCCGCTCAAGCTCACCGAGGACGGCGGCACGCTGCCCTCGCTCGGCCGCTACTCCCTCGACGTCACGGCCACGGACTCGCAGGGCAACACCAGCACCCGCACGGACGCCGGCACGCTCGACTTCACGCTGCGGCCGCAGCTGGAGTTCGGCCTCTCCACCCCCGGCTGGGACGACCGCACCACCGTCCCCAGCGGGACCCTGACCGGCGTCCAGCCGGGCTCGGGCGACCTCGTCCCGATCACCGGCCGGTCCGTCGACATCCGGCGGACCACCCCGGAGGCGGGCCCCGTGCAGTCCGCCGTCACCACGGAGACGGGCGCCTTCACCGGCCAGGCGTACACGGCCGTCAAGCCGGGCGACGAGTTCCGCGTCGCCTTCGCCGAGGCGAGCGAGGAGGTGCACGGCAGCGTCTCGTACGCCCACACCCTGTACTCCCTGCGCCCGCACACGGTGGCCGTGCAGGCGACCGCCGACCGCTTCCGGGTCCTGCCCGGCCAGCAGGCCGTCGTCACGGGCCGGATGACCGACCCGCAGAACGACGGGGCGCCCCTCGCGGGCCAGCAGGTCCAGGTCGGCCCGTCCTGGTCCGGCTCCCTCATGAGCGGCTTCGGCAAGACCGTCACCACCGACGCCGACGGCCGCTTCACCGCGACCGTCCCGGCCCTCCCGGGGCTGCGCGTCGACAGCTGGGCCGCCGTCCCGGTCGACCCGTACCAGAACTTCACCGTTCCCGTCCGCGGCCGCCTCGCCATGCCGCAGGAGGCCCGGATCCTCCTCGGGTCCCGCGTCCTGACCAACGAGGGCAAGGTCACCGCGACCGGCACCCTGCGCGCCACGTACGACGCCGAGGCGTACTTCGACGAGCCGCTCTACCTGGAGGTCTCGCCGGACGGCCGCACCGGCTGGCGCCGGATCGCCCTCACCACGGCGAGCAACTACTACGCCACCACCCTGACCGCGGCCAGCCGCGGCGGCTACTACCGCTTCCGTCACCCGGAGACCGACGTCTTCGCCGGGACCGCGAGCGCCGTCTTCCGGCTGGTCCGCACCGAGGCCCGGGTCATCGGCCTGAACGCCGGTCCCGAGCCGGTCGCCAAGGGCGGCACGCTCACCACGACCGCCACCCTCCAGCACTACACGGGCGGCGCCTGGCGGGCGTACGGGAACGGGGCCGTGGCCCTGCAGTTCCTACCGAAGGGCTCCACCACCTGGCGCATCGTCGCCACCGGCCGCTCGGCGTCCACCGGCAAGGTCACGCTGAAGGCGAAGGCCACCGTCGACGGCAGCTGGCGCGTCCGGTACTGGGGCGACGCCACGCACTTCCACGCGCCGGTCGCCACGCCGGACTACGTCGACGTGCGCTGATCACGTCCGCACGACGCCCGAGGGCGGCACCCCCGTGGGGGTGCCGCCCTCGTTCGCGTTCAGCGATGAACCGCCGATCCCGGAGGATCAGAAGTCCATGTCACCGCCCGGCATGCCGCCGCCGGCCGGCGCGGACGCCTTCTCCGGCTTGTCGGCGATGACGGCCTCGGTGGTGAGGAACAGCGCGGCGATCGACGCGGCGTTCTGCAGCGCGGAGCGCGTGACCTTCGCCGGGTCGATGATGCCCTCGGCGATGAGGTCGACGTACTCGTTGGTCGCGGCGTTCAGGCCGTGGCCGACGGGCAGGTTGCGGACCTTCTCCGCGACGACGCCACCCTCCAGGCCGGCGTTGACGGCGATCTGCTTCAGCGGGGCCTCGAGGGCCAGCTTCACGATGTTCGCGCCGGTGGCCTCGTCACCCGTGAGGTCGGCCTCGAGCTTCTCGAAGACGTTCGACGCCTGGAGCAGGGCGACGCCACCGCCGGCGACGATGCCCTCCTCGACGGCCGCCTTCGCGTTGCGAACGGCGTCCTCGATGCGGTGCTTGCGCTCCTTGAGCTCGACCTCGGTCGCGGCACCGGCCTTGATGACCGCGACACCGCCGGCGAGCTTCGCCAGGCGCTCCTGCAGCTTCTCGCGGTCGTAGTCCGAGTCGGAGTTCTCGATCTCGGCGCGGATCTGGTTCACGCGACCGGCGACCTGCTCGCTGTCACCGGCACCGTCGACGATGGTGGTCTCGTCCTTGGTGATGACGACCTTGCGGGCGCGGCCCAGCAGGTCGAGGCCCGCATTCTCCAGCTTGAGGCCGACCTCCTCGGAGATGACCGTGCCGCCGGTGAGGATGGCGATGTCGTTCAGCATGGCCTTGCGACGGTCGCCGAAGCCCGGGGCCTTGACCGCGACGGACTTGAAGGTGCCGCGGATCTTGTTGACGACCAGGGTCGACAGGGCCTCGCCCTCGACGTCCTCGGCGATGATCAGCAGCGGCTTGCCCGACTGCATGACCTTCTCCAGGAGCGGGAGCAGGTCCTTCACGGAGGAGATCTTGGAGTTGACGATCAGGAGGTAGGGGTCGTCGAGCGACGCCTCCATGCGCTCCATGTCGGTGGCGAAGTACGCCGAGATGTAGCCCTTGTCGAAGCGCATGCCCTCGGTGAGCTCAAGCTCCAGACCGAAGGTCTGCGACTCCTCGACGGTGATGACGCCTTCCTTGCCGACCTTGTCCATCGCCTCGGCGATGAGCTCGCCGATCTGGGTGTCGGCGGCGGAGATGGAGGCCGTCGAAGCGATCTGCTCCTTGGTCTCGACATCCTTCGCCTGCTCGAGCAGGGCGCCCGAGACGGCCTCGACGGCCTTCTCGATACCACGCTTGAGGGCCATCGGGTTGGCACCGGCGGCCACGTTGCGCAGACCCTCGCGGACGAGCGCCTGGGCGAGGACGGTGGCGGTGGTCGTACCGTCGCCGGCGACGTCGTCCGTCTTCTTGGCGACTTCCTTGACCAGCTCGGCGCCGATCTTCTCGTACGGGTCCTCGAGCTCGATCTCCTTGGCGATGGAGACACCATCGTTGGTGATCGTGGGGGCGCCCCACTTCTTCTCGAGGACGACGTTGCGGCCCTTGGGGCCGAGGGTGACCTTGACGGCGTCAGCGAGCTGGTTCATGCCGCGCTCGAGACCGCGCCGGGCCTCCTCGTCGAACGCGATGATCTTGGCCATGTGAAGTGGTCCTCCCGGACATGGGGTGGATAACGCTCCAGGACCGCGCCGACGCCCGCGACGGACGGCCTGCGTGCCCGATGGTTCCTTGCCCCACCTGGCCGCGGGCCTCATCTGCCCGATCCTCGTAAGCACTCTCACCTTCCGAGTGCTAACGCCAATGATTAGCACTCGGCATAGGAGAGTGCAAGCCGTTCCGGAGGAACGTCGATGAGGGGCGATGGTCGGGCGGCGGGAGGGGGCAAGCGATTCTCGACGATCGGGACGTGGCGGGAGGGGTGAGCGGGGGCGCGGGGGAAGGAGCGGGAACGCGTGAGGGGTCCGCATCCCCTCAGGGATGCGGACCCCTCGACGGCGTTGCGTCGGTGGCCGATCGCGCCGCGCTCAGACGGCGAGCTTGACCATGTCCGCCTGCGGACCCTTCTGGCCCTGCGAGATCTCGAACTCGACTCGCTGTCCCTCTTCGAGGCTGCGGTAGCCATCCATCTGGATCGCGCTGTAGTGGACGAAAACATCCGCACCACCGTCGACCGCGATGAAGCCGTAGCCCTTCTCCGCGTTGAACCACTTGACGGTGCCCTGAGCCATGCCTAACTCCCCTATTACTGGCCCTTGCGCGGGACCCGCACCTCGCGGAACCCGGGTCAGACCCTGCGCCGGAACGCGTCGACCGCCGCTGAATGTATCTGCCCAACTGCCCTCTGCAACAGGTCATTCGAGCGAGAATTCTGGGCCAGGCGGAAAGGGGAATTGGGGAGAATCCCCTGGATGCCGGGGCAAGTCGGGCCCGGCAAAAGGCGCAGAACGTACACAACGCACCGGGACTTTGGCTGCTTCTTGTCGCGCGGAGACGCCTTTTCATATGCGTCCGGCATGAGCAGCGGAGGGGACTTCCCCAACTCTACCCCGCTCAACCATGCAGAATTGCCCCTTCCGCTTATTGACGCGGAAGGGGCAATTCACGAGGGACGGGACGCGGAACGGCTCAGCAGCCGCCGGCCACCGCGGGGATGATCGAGACGCCGGCACCGGCCGGGGTGGCCGTCTCCAGACCCTGCTCGAAGCGCACGTCGTCGTCGTTCACGTAGACGTTGACGAAGCGGCGCAGCTTGCCCTGGTCGTCCAGGACGCGGGCGGCGATGCCCGTGTGGTTCTTCTCCAGGTCGGCGATGACCTCGGCGAGGGTCGCGCCCTCGGCCTGCACCTCGGACCGACCGCCGGTGTACGTGCGGAGGATGGTGGGGATGCGGACGTTCACGGCCATGTCTTCGTAACCTTTCAGAGGGCCAGGCCGGCGTCGCGGAACGCGTCCAGGCTCGGGCGGATGGTGACGGTCGCCTGAGAGGTGTCGGCCACCGCGTCGAGGGTCTTGAGGCCGTCGCCGGTGTTGAGGACGACGGTGGTGAGCTCCGGGTCGATCAGACCGGCCTCGACGAGCTTCCGGGTGACGCCGACGGTCACGCCGCCCGCGGTCTCGGCGAAGATGCCCTCGGCCTGCGCGAGCAGCTTGATGGCGTCCACGACCTGCTCGTCGTTCACGTCCTCCACGGCGCCGCCGGTGCGGCGGGCGATGTCCAGGACGTAGGGGCCGTCGGCCGGGTTGCCGATGGCCAGCGACTTGGCGATCGTGTTCGGCTTCTGCGGGCGGACGACGTCGTGGCCGGCCTTGAAGGCCGCGGAGACCGGGGAACAGCCCTCGGCCTGGGCGCCGAAGATCTTGTACGGCTTGTCCTCGACGAGGCCCAGCTTGATGAGCTCCTGCAGGCCCTTGTCGATCTTGGTGAGCTGCGATCCGGAGGCGATCGGGATGACGAGCTGGTCGGGGATGACCCAGCCGAGCTGCTCGCAGATCTCGTACGCCAGCGTCTTGGAGCCCTCGCCGTAGTACGGGCGGAGGTTGACGTTCACGAAGCCCCAGCCCTCGCCCAGCGGGTCGCCGATGAGCTCCGAGCAGAAGCGGTTGACGTCGTCGTAGTTGCCCTCGATGGCGACCAGGTCACCGCCGTAGACACCGGCCATGACGACCTTGCCCTGCTCCAGGTCGTGCGGGATGAAGACGCAGGAGCGGAAGCCGGCGCGGGCGGCAGCGGCGCCGACGGCGCCGGCCAGGTTGCCGGTGGAGGAGCAGGAGAGGGTGGTGAAGCCGAAGGCGCGGGCGGCTTCGAGGGCCTGCGCGACGACCCGGTCCTTGAAGGAGTGGGTCGGGTTGCCGGAGTCGTCCTTGACGAAGAGCCTGCCGGGGGCGACACCGATCTCGCGGGCGAGGTTGTCGGCCTGGACGAGCTTGGTCCAGCCGGGGTTCAGGTTCGGCTTCTCGGCGACGTCGGCCGGGACGGGCAGCAGCGGGGCGTAGCGCCAGATGTTGGCCGGACCGGCCTCGATCTGCTTGCGCAGCGCCTCGGGGTCGCCGGTCGGAAGGTCGTACGCGACCTCAAGAGGTCCGAAACAGAGCGAACAGGCGAAGATCGGACCGAGCGGGAAGAGCTCTCCGCATTCGCGACACGAAAGCCCGGAAGCGGGACCGAGGTCGACGGTGGTGGCGGAGGCGACAGTCTGTGCAGCCATGGAGGCGAGGCCCTTTCTCCTCATCTTTCCCATGACGAATTTTTCGCCATGAGACGGATTTGGCACCTTCCCTAGCCGGGGACCTCGCTGGAGGACGAGTAACCGACTGGAGGGTTGCCGGGGCTTCAACGGGCCGTTTCCCTCTGCCCCTCTGGATGAGCGGTATTCGATTGTGAAGCGCGGTGGACTTTCGTTCCCGTGCTCCGACGCGGTCGGCACCCCGACGTGCATCGGGGATCCGCGTTGTTCAAGACTGTAACCGAAGGCCCGGATGCTTGGACCGGCCGTCCGTAACGCGAGATGGAGATCACGTGCTGGAAGAGGTGGAGCGCTGGCTGGACCGGCGGTCCTGGTCAGTGGCCGACCGGCCGCTGGAGCGGATCCTCGCCGCCAAGCGTTCGACGACCGTCAGCGTGGTGCTGCCCGCGCTGAACGAGGAGGCGACGGTCGGGGACATCGTCGCCGTCATCCGCCGCGAGCTGATGTCGGACGCGGCGCCGCTCGTCGACGAGCTGGTGGTGATCGACTCGGGCTCCACGGACCGCACGGCGGAGGTGGCGGCGGCGGCCGGGGCGCGGGTGGTCGCCCGCGACGCGATACTCCCCCGGATACCGGCCGTGCCCGGCAAGGGCGAGGTCCTGTGGCGGTCGCTGATGGCGACGCGCGGGGACGTGGTGTGCTTCGTCGACGCCGACCTGCGGGAGTTCTCCGCGGACTTCGTGACGGGGATCGTGGGCCCGCTGCTCACCGACCCGGACGTCGACTTCGTGAAGGCGATGTACGACCGCCCGTTCGGCGACGCCCCCGACGGGGCGGCGCCCGGCGCGGCCCCGGCCCAGGGCGGCCGGGTGACGGAGCTGGTGGCGCGTCCGCTGCTCAATCTGCACTGGCCGCAGCTGGCCGGCTTCGTGCAGCCGCTGGGCGGCGAGTACGCGGCGCGGCGCTCGCTCCTCGAACGGCTGCCGTTCCCGGTGGGGTACGGGGTCGAGCTGGGGCTGCTGGTCGACGCGCTGCACACGGTGGGCCTGGACGCGCTCGCCCAGGTGGACGTGGGGGTGCGGCGGCACCGGCACCAGGACGGGCAGGCGCTGGGCCGGATGGCGGCGGCGATCTACCGGACCGCGCAGCTGCGGCTGTCGCGGGGCCATCTGGTGCGGCCCCGGCTGACCCAGTTCGAGCGGGGCGAGAAGGGCTTCGAGCCGCGGACCTACGCCGTGGACACCGAGGAGCGGCCCCCGATGGCCGAGATCGCGGAGTACGCGCGCCGCCGCGTGGCGTAACGCCCCCTGATGATCCGTTCTGCATACCTTTGCGCTTCATGGGCTGCAGACACCACCACCCGGGCCGCCTGCCGGCGGTCATCGGCCGCACGGCGGCCGTCGTCCTCACGGCGGGCTCGCTCGCGTTCACGGCGTCCGCACCGGCCGCCGCGGACGGAGCCGGGCCCCCCGGCGAGCGGTACGGCGCGACGCCGCACGCCGCCGTCCGCACGGACCCCGGCCCGGCCTCCCGCACGAACCGGCCGGACGGCCCCGCCGGAGCCGTCCCGGGCGGCCGCGCCGCCACCGTCACCCACGCGGCGCGGAACGGCCACCAGGCCCCCGGCACGCCCCGCGGCGGCTCCTCGGCCGGGGCCGGCGACGAGCGCCTCTGGCTGCTCGGCGCCCTCGCCGTCGCACTCGCGGCGACCGGCCTCGTCGCCAGGGCCGCGCTGCGCGGCCGCCGCGACTGATCCCGCGGCGGGCCCGCCACGCCACCGGCGACAGGGCAGGTGGGACGCCCGGCCGCAGCGCTGACCTGCGACGACGCAGCGTGGCCGGATCCACCCGTCTCGTATACGTACGTTTGAGCGTTTACGGGACGGGCTAGGTTCGCCACATGGCTACTGTGCTCGTGGCATCCAACCGGGGCCCGGTCTCGTACGTACGCGGCGAAGACGGCTCACTCGACGCCCGAAGGGGCGGCGGCGGCCTGGTCTCGGGCCTGAGCGCCGTGTCCTCGGACACGCCCCAGGAGAGCCTGTGGGTCTGCGCCGCCCTCGGCGAGGGCGACCGGGAGGCCGTCCGGCGCGGCATCGGCGAGCCCGGCGTCCGCATGCTGGAGATCCCCCCGGACGTCTACGACGACGCCTACAACGGCATCGCGAACTCCGTGCTGTGGTTCCTCCACCACCACCTCTACGACATCCCCCGCGCCCCCGTCTTCGACGCCGCGTTCCGCCGCCGCTGGGCCTCCTACCGCGCCTACAACCGCGCCTTCGCCGAGGCCCTCGCCGAGGAGGCCGCCGAGGGGGCCGCGGTCCTCGTCCAGGACTACCACCTCGCCCTCGTCCCCGGGCAGCTCCGCGCCCTCCGCCCCGACCTGCGCATCTCCCACTTCACCCACACCCCCTGGGCCTCCCCCGACTACCTGCGCATGCTCCCGGACGACATCCGCGAGGAGCTGATGGCCGGCATGCTCGGCGCCGACGAGCTGGGCTTCCACACCCGGGTCTGGGCGGCCTCGTTCGAGGCGTGCGCGGACGGCGGGACCGGCGCGACCCGGGTCTCCGTCCACCCCCTCGGCGTCGACGCCGACGAGCTCCGGGCCCTCGCCCACCGGCCCGAGGTCGACGAGAAGCTCGCCCGGCTCCGCGCGGAGGTCGGCGACCGGCGGACCATCGTCCGCGTCGACCGCACCGAACTGTCGAAGAACATCCTGCGCGGCCTCCTCGCCTACCGCGAGCTGCTCACGGTCCATCCCGAGTGGCGCGGGCGCGTGGTCCACCTCGCCTCGGCCTACCCCTCGCGCCAGGACCTCGACGTCTACCGCGCCTACACCGCCTCGGTGGGCGAACTGGCCGAGCGGATCAACGCCGAGTTCGGCACCCCCGACTGGCAGCCCGTCCTGGTCTCCGTCCAGGACGACTTCGCCCGCTCCCTGGCCGCGTACCGCCTCGCGGACGTCGCCCTGGTGAACCCCGTCCGCGACGGCATGAACCTCGTCGCCAAGGAGATACCGGTCGTCTCCGAGGCCGGCTGCGCCCTCGTCCTGTCCACCGGCGCCGGCGCCTACGAGGAGCTGAAGGACGACGCCCTCACGGTGAACCCCTTCGACGTCTCCGCGACCGCCGAGGCCCTCCACACCGCCCTGTCGATGCCCGACGCCGACCGCGCCGACCGCACCAAGCGCCTCGCCGCCACGGCCACCGCCCTGCCCCCGCAGCGCTGGTTCCTGGACCAGCTGGAGGCCCTCAGCCGGTAGGGGACCCGGCCCGGTCCCGGCCCCAGGCGGCGAGGGGCTCCAGGGCGTCGTTGAGCCGCAGGCCGGCCGGGGTCAGGGCGTACTCGACGCGGGGCGGGACCTCGGCGTACGAGACGCGTTCCACGACCCCGTCCGCCTCCAGCTCGCGCAGGTGCGAGGCGAGGACCTTCTCGGTGATGCCGGGGACGAGCCGGCGCAGCTCGCCGAAGCGCCGGTGCGGCCGTTCGTGCAGGGCCCACAGGATGAGGACCTTCCACTTGCCGCCGATCACCTCCAGCGCGGCGTCGATCCCGCAGACGTGACCGTCCTCGGCACCGGGCCGGTTCAGCGTCGCCATCTCCCCCACCCCTCTGGCCTGTTCACTCACCTCAGGGTAACCACCCACTCCCAAGTGGGTACTTGAGCAGGCCGGAACGCCGGCGCAGCCTGGTGGGCATGACAGCTCACCCTCCCGGGAAGTCCCCCGTCACCCTCCTCGGCCTCGGCGCGATGGGCACGGCCCTGGCCCGTGCCTGGCTCGCCGCCGGGCACCCCCTGACCGTCTGGAACCGCACCCCGGGCCGGGCCGCCCCGCTGGTCGCCGAGGGGGCGGTGGCGGCCGCCACCGCCGCCGGGGCCGTCGCCGCGGGCGGCCCGGTCGTCCTCTGCCTCCTCGACGACGCCTCCGTCGAGGAGGCCGTCGACGGCGTCGACCTCACCGGCAGGGACCTCGTCAACCTCACGACCACGACCCCCGCCGCGGCCCGGGCCCGTGCCGCCTGGGCCGAGGGGCGCGGGGCCCGCTACCTGGACGGCGGCATCATGGCCGTACCGCCGATGGTGGGGGTGCCGCAGGCCGGGGGGTACGTGTTCTACAGCGGTTCGCGGGAGCTGTTCGAGGAGCACCGGGAGACGCTGGCCGTGCCGGTGGGCACCGCGTACGTCGGCGAGGACGCCGGCTTCGCGGCCCTCCACGACGTGGCCCTGCTGAGCGCCATGTACGGGATGTTCGCGGGCGTCGCCCACGCCTTCGCGCTGGTCCGCAGGGAGGACGTCGACCCCGTCGCGTTCGCTCCGCTGCTCGGGAAGTGGATCTCCGCGATGGCCGGCCCGGCCGTCGCGGAGACCGGCCGGCGCCTGGCGAGCGGCGACCACACCACGGACGTCGTCTCCCGCCTGGCGATGCAGGTGGCGGGCACGCCCACCTTCCTGGACACGGCCGCGGGACAGGGCGTCAGCCCGGAGCTGCTCCGGCCGTACTTCGCGCTGATGCGCCGCCGCCTGGACATGGGCGGCGGCGAGGAGGGCCTGACCGGCCTGGTCGACCTCCTGCTCGACTGAACGACGGGACCGGACGGGGGGCCGGGGGCTTCCCCGCCGGTCCCGCCGCCGTTCCGGGCTCAGCGCTCGCGCACGGCCCGGGCGAGGTCCGTCAGGAAGGTGACCACCCCGGGCGGTCCGTCGACCGAGAGGTCGGCGCGGCCGGAGAGCTCCGGGACCTCGGTGGAGCCGCTGCAGACCAGCAGGCCGGGGGTGCCGTCGGCACGGAGCTTCTCGACGGCGGCGAAGGCGGGCAGGTCGCCGAGGTCGTCCCCGGCGTAGAGCACGGACCCGGCGCCCACCTCGCGGAGGTACGCGGCGAGGGCCACGCCCTTGTCCATGCCCGGAGGCCGCAGCTCCAGGACCATGCGGCCCGGCTCGACGACCAGGCCGTGGTGGGTGGCGAGCTCGCCGAGGGGCCCCTTGAGCGCCTCGAAGGCGCCTTCCGGGTCGAGCGCGCGCCGGGTGTGCACGGCGACCGCCCGGCCCTTCTCCTCGATCCAGACCCCGGGCCAGGCGCCGGCCCGGTCGAGGAAGCCGGGGAGCTCGGCGCGGACGGACGCCACGCCCGGGTGCGGGTCGGCGGCGTGGACGGTCCCGGTGACGGCGTCCCAGCGTTCGGCGCCGTAGTGCCCGAGGACGACGAGGTGCTCCAGGCCCGGGACGCCGGCGAAGCCGCCGTAGCGGACGGCGACCCCGGCGGGCCGGCCCGTCACGACGGCGACGGAGGCGACCTCGGGGGCGAGGGCGGAGAGGGCGGCCACCGCGCCGGGATGGGCGCGGGCCTGTTCGGGGTCGGCGACGATCTCGGCGAGGGTGCCGTCGAAGTCGAGGGCGACGACGGCCTTCTCGGGCCGCGCGAGGAGCGCGGCCAGGCCGTCGCGGCCGGCGGACGTGGTCGGGTGCGGAAGGCTGCTGACCATGCTCCCGACCCTACCGACGTACGGCCGCCGCGTCAGCGGGGCCGCAGGGGCGCGGAGGCGGGGGCGGGGCGGGGCGCCCTAGCGTCGCCGCTGCTTCTCCTCCCGGACCCGGCGGAGCCGGTTGACCGTCACCGGGTCGTGGGCGAGGGCCCGCGGGTCGTCGAGGAGGGCGTTGAGCAGCTGGTAGTAGCGGGTCGGCGAGAGGCCGAGCCGCTCGCGGACGGCCCGCTCCTTGGCGCCGGGGCCGGGCCAGGAGCGGCGCTCGACGGCGAGGAGTGCCTGTTCGCGCGCGGCGAGGCCGTCCTCGTCTCGTTCCTCACTCGCGGTCATACGACCAACCTATTACCCGGCGGCCCACGCGGCTCACGCCGTGGGCCGCCGGGGCGTCACTCGGCGGCCTCGGCCGCCGTCGCCACCCGGCCTATCGCGCCGAGGACGGCGGCCGGCTTCCCGTCCGGGGAGACCGCCTTGCCGATGTTCTGCTTGACGTTCTCGCTGACCTTGGCCCAGGAGGTCTTGCCGACCGGCGGCAGCTGGGCGTTGGGCAGACCCTTGAGGAACTCGCGCAGGTTGGCGTACTCGGGGTCGGTCTCCATGCGGGCGGAGGCGCTGACGGTGACCGGCAGGAGGTCGTTGTCCCCGGCGAACTTCAGGACGTTCTCGTCGCTGAAGGCGAAGTTGAGGAAGTCGCCGATCTCCTTGCGGTGGCCGTTCTGCTTGAAGCCCATGATCCAGTCGGCGACGCCCATGGAGCTCTTGGGCGTGCCGTCGATGCCGGGCAGCGGGACCTGGCCGACCTTGACGCCCTTCTTGGCGGCCTCCTTCACGAGGGAGGGGTGGCCGTTGAGCATGCCGACCTCGCCGCGCGCGAAGGCGGCGAAGGCGGCCTTGCGGTTGAGCTTGCCGGGGGCGACGGGGCCCGTGAGGCCCTTGCCGACCAGGTTCGTCCGCAGCCACTCGAAGGTGCGGACGTTGGCGTCGGAGTCGACGGCGTAGTGGTCGGTGGCGTCGGTCCAGCCGCCGCCGCCGCTGAGCAGCCACATCAGCGTCTCGGCCTGGGCCTCCTCGGGACCGAGGGGCAGCGCGAAGGGGGTGCGGACACCGTTGTCCTTCAGCTTCTCGGCGGCCGCGGCGAGCTCGTCCCAGGTCTTGGGGGCCTTCAGCCCGGCCTCGGCGAAGAGGTCCTCGTTGTAGAAGAGGGGCCGGGTGGAGGCGACGAAGGGCAGGCCGTACTGGGTCCGCTTGGACTCGCCGGCGGCGACCAGCGGCGCGAGGAAGTTGGCCTGGACGGGGATCGAGAGGATCTCGTCGGCCGCGTAGAGCTTGTCGGCGGCCGCGTAGTCGGCGTAGGCGCCGATCTGCGCGATGTCGGGGGCATCGCCGGCGGCGACCATCTCGGCGACCTTGCGGTCGACGTCGTCCCAGGACTCGATCTGGATCTCGACCGTGACGCCCGGGTGCTCGGCCTCGAAGGCGGCGACGAGGTCGGTCCAGTACTTCTTGGTGGAGTCGCCGCCGGTCAGGTCGTACTCGGCGGCGACCAGCCGGAGGGTCACATCGCCGGAGTCGCCCCCCAGGGAGCCGCACCCGGCGACCGTGGAGGTCAGCCCGAGGGCGGCGGCGGCCGCGGTCAGTCCAAGGAATCGTCGCCGCTCCACGGCTTCATCCACCTTTTGCTCGTCGTTGAGCTGCGCTGAGCTGCGTGTTTGCTCGTCGCAGGGCCGCAAGTCTCTCGTGCGTCCGGGCATGAGGTCTACACCACTTGGGTATCACTTCCGCAACGCAGTCCGGACCTCGAATTTGTATCCGTACGCAACAATCCTCGGCAGTGGACTAGACCTTTTGGGTCCCCGCGCGCCAAACTGTCCTCCGTGAGACACGTCATCGCCCTCGATGTGGGCGGCACCGGCATGAAGGCCGCCCTGGTCGGGGCAGACGGCACCCTCCTCCACGAGGCCCGCCGCGCCACCGGCCGCAGGCGCGGCCCCGAGGCCGTCGTGGAGACCATCCTCGGCTTCGCCGAGGACCTCCGTACCCTCGGACAGGAGCGGTACGGCGAACCCGCCGCCGCGGCCGGAGTCGCCGTCCCCGGAATCGTCGACGCCGAGAACGGCATCGCGGTCTACGCCGCCAACCTCGGCTGGCGCGACGTTCCCATGCGCGAACTCCTCAGCCGCCGGCTCGACGGCATCCCCGTCGCCCTCGGCCACGACGTGCGCACCGGCGGCCTCGCCGAAGGCCGCATCGGCGCCGGCAACGGCGCCGACCGCTTCCTCTTCGTCCCCCTCGGCACCGGCATCGCCGGCGCCATCGGCATCGGCGACCGCATCGAGGCCGGCGCCCACGGCTACGCCGGCGAGATCGGCCACATCGTCGTCCGCCCCGGCGGCACCGACTGCGGCTGCGGCCAGCGCGGCTGCCTGGAGCGGTACGCCTCCGCCTCCGCCGTCTCCCAGGCATGGGCCGCCGCCAGCGGCGACCCGGACGCCGACGCCGCCGACTGCGCCAAGGCCGTCGAATCCGGCGACGCCGCCGCCACGCGGGTCTGGCAGGACGCCGTCGACGCCCTCGCCGACGGCCTCGTCACCGCCCTCACCCTGCTGGACCCCCGCACGCTCATCATCGGTGGCGGGCTGGCCGAGGCCGGGGAAACCTTGTTCACACCACTCCGGGCCGCGGTGGAGGAGCGAGTCACGTTCCAGAAGCTGCCCGCCATCGTCCCGGCGGCCCTCGGGGACACCGCCGGATGCCTGGGCGCGGGCCTCCTCGCCTGGGACCTGCTCGCCGACCAGCCCCCCACCGACTCGGAGGATTCCGCCTGATGGCCGATCACAAGGTTCTCGCCGGCGCACACGTCGTGCTGCCCACCGGGATCGTCGAGAACGGACGCGTGATCGTCGAAGGCGGCCGCATCACCGGCTCCGCCCCCGAGGGAGCCCCCCGCGTCGACCTGGCCGGCCACTGGCTCGTCCCCGGCTTCGTCGACATGCACAACCACGGCGGCGGCGGCGCCTCCTTCACCTCCGGCACCGCCGACGAGGTCCTCCAGGGCGTCCACACCCACCGCCTGCACGGCACGACCACCGTCGTCGCCTCCTTCGTCACCGGCGAGATGGACTTCCTCGCCCGGCGCGCCGGCCTGCTCTCCGAGCTCGCCGAACAGGGCGAGATCGCCGGCCTCCACTTCGAGGGCCCCTTCATCTCCCCCTGCCGCAAGGGCGCCCACGACGAGACGCTGCTCCGCGACCCCGACCCGGCCGAGGTCCGCAAGCTGATCGACGCCGGCCGCGGCCAGGCCCGGATGGTCACCCTCGCCACCGAGCTGCCCGGCGGCCTGGACTCCGTGCGCCTCCTCGCCGAGCACGGCGTGATCGCCGCCATCGGCCACACCGACGCCACGTACGAGCAGACCGTCGCGGCCATCGACGCCGGCGCCACCGTCGCCACCCACCTCTTCAACGCGATGCCCGCCCTCGGCCACCGCGCCCCCGGCCCGATCGCCGCCCTCCTGGAGGACGAGCGGATCACCGTCGAGCTCATCAACGACGGCACCCACCTCCACCCGGCCGCCCTGGAGCTCGCCTTCCACCACGCCGGCCCCGAGCGCGTCGCCTTCATCACCGACGCCATGGACGCCGCCGGCTTCGGCGACGGCCGCTACATGCTCGGCCCGCTGGAGGTCGAGGTGAAGGACAGCGTCGCCCGCCTCGTCGAGGGCGGCTCCATCGCCGGCTCCACCCTCACCCTCGACCGCGCCTTCAAGCGCGCCGTCACCGTCGACGGCCTCCCCGTCGAGTCCGTCGTCCAGGCCCTCTCCGCCAACCCCGCCCGCCTCCTCGGTGCCTACGACCGCGTCGGCTCCCTGGAGCCCGGCAAGGACGCCGACATCGTCGTCCTCGACGCCGACTTCGAGCTCAAGGGCGTCATGCGCAGGGGCGAGTGGATCGTCGACCCCACGGCGGCCGCAGCGGTCTGATCAGGAGTCATGCGCGAGGCGGTCGGCCGGGGGTCTGGGCCGATCGCCTTTCGTTTGGCATGATCGGTGCCCGTCGGAACACGTGTTCCGCAGGACTTCACACGGAGTACGGAGTACGGGGGTGGACAGGTGATCCTCACAGTCACCCTCAACACGGCGCTGGACCTGACCTATCGGGTCCCCGCCCTCACCCCGCACGCCACCCACCGCGTCACCCAGGTCATCGAACGCCCCGGCGGCAAGGGCCTCAACGTCGCCCGCGTGCTCGCCGCCCTCGGTCACGAGACCGTCGCCACCGGCTTCGCGGGCGGCGCCACCGGAGCGACGCTCCGGACCCAGCTCGCCGCCACCCCCGTACGGGACGCGCTCGTCGAGACCGCCGGATCCAGCCGCCGCACCGTCGCCGTCGTCGACGCCGCCACCGGCGACACCACCCAGCTCAACGAACCCGGCCCGGCCGTCACCGCCGCCGAGTGGACCGCCTTCCGCACCCGCTTCGCCGAACTCCTCGACGGCGCCCGGGCGGTCGCCCTCTGCGGCAGCCTCCCGCCGGGCGTCCACGTGGGCGCGTACGCCGAACTCGTCCGGCTCGCCCGCGCCGCCGCCGTGCCCGTCCTCCTCGACACCAGCGGCGAACCCCTGCGGCGCGGCATCGCCGCCCGTCCCGACCTCGTCAAGCCCAACGCCGACGAACTCGCCCGGCTCACCGGCTCCCGCGAACCCCACCGCGCCACCCGCGACGCCCGGCGCCGCGGCGCCCGCGCCGTGATCTCCTCGCTCGGCCCCGAGGGCCTGCTCGCCGTCACCCCCGAGGGGGTCTGGCGCGCCGTGCCGCCCACGGCCGTGCGCGGCAACCCCACCGGCGCCGGCGACTCCGCCGTCGCGGGCCTGCTCTCCGGCCTCGTCGACGGCACCCCCTGGCCCGAACGCCTCACCCGCGCCGTCGCCCTCTCGGCGGCGACGGTCCTCTCCCCGGTGGCCGGCGAGTACGACGCCGCGGCCTACGAGGAGCTGCTGACGCGGGTGAAGGTGACGGAGGAGGACCTCTGAGGGACCGGGTCCGCTACTGACCGAGTTCCGGAGTGACTTCCAGCCAGTCCAGCAGGACGTTGCACTGGTTGCCCTGCTCGCACGAGATGCGGATCTCGTTCTCGCCCTTCTTGAGGGTGACCGGCGCCCAGGTGGTCTGCCAGTTCTTCTCGAGGTTCGGGTCCGTGGAGTGGACGAAGTTCTTCAGGCCGAGCGGGGAGGAGTTCGCCTTGCCGTTGACCGTCAGGGTGGCGTTGGCGTCGACGGCCGGGATGGCGTAGCGCACGGTCAGGCGGTACTTGCCGTCCGACGGCATGTGCGCCTTCCAGGTGACCGAGGACCCGATCGCGTTGAACCCCGACACGTACACGCCGCCGGCGCCCTCGGCCCCCTTCACGGTGGTCTCCGTGAGGGCCGAGCCGCCGAGCTTCAGCGTCGCCGCGTCCTGCTTCGGCAGTTCCTCCGGGGTCTTGTCCGGGCTGGGGTCGCCGCTGGGCTGTTCGGAGGGCTGGGAGGAGGGGGCGGTGGAGGGGGTGCCGCCGGACCGGTCGGACGTGTCGTCGCCGGAGTTGCTGATCACGGCGGCGGCGATGCCGACGACGACGACCGCGACGACCGCGACGGCACCGATGAGGAGGCCCCGGGTGTTGGGGCCGCGGCCGGAGCCGCCGCGCTGGGGCGGGGCCGGGGAGTGGCGGGTGGGCTGGCCGCCGTACGTCTCGGGCGCGGCGTACTGCGCCTGCGGCTGGCCGTAGGGGCCCTGCTGCTGCGGGGGGACGTAGGGCTGGTGGTGCCCCTGGGGCTGACCGCCGTACTGGCGCTCGCCGACCGTCCTGACCTGGTTGTACGAGGTGCGGGGCACGCCCGGCTGCGCCGCGGCGGGGCCGGGGTAGCCGTAGCCGCCGCCCTGTGGGGGCTGCGCGCCCGCCGCCTGCCCGTCCGCGTACAGGTAGCCGAACGGATCGTCTTCCTCGGGCTTGCTCGCGCCGTCGTTACCGGCAGCCATCCGGGTCATCCTCTCCATGCTCGCCAGCCGTCGCCGACCGGCCGAGCCTACCCCGAACGGACGAGCGCGCGACTCAGCCGGCCCGGCGGTGCACCTTGGCGCGGGACCGCTTCTCGACGTACATCCGCTGGTCGGCGGAGTTCAGGACCTCTTCGACGGTCATCCCGCATTCGGCCCAGCCGATGCCGAAACTGGCGCCGACCCGGACCGCCCGGCCGTCGACCCGGATGGGCGGGATGATCGCGTTGCGCAGGCGCACGGCCAGGTCGGCGGCGTCGGCGGCGCCGAGGCCGTCGGCGAGGACGACGAACTCGTCCCCGCCGAGCCGCGCCACCGTGTCGCCGTCCCGCACGCCGGTGGTGAGCCGGCGGGCGACCTCGATGAGGACGGCGTCGCCGGTGTGGTGCCCGAAGCGGTCGTTGATCGACTTGAAGCCGTCGAGGTCGCAGAAGAGGACCGCGAGCCCCTTGGTGCCGTCGTCGACCTCGCCGCCCGAGGGGGCGACCGCGTGCACGTGGTGGTCGTAGGGCCCGGCGCCGCCGGCCGGCTCGAAACCGAAGCCGTGCTCGTGTTCGTGCTCGTAGGTCTGCGGATCGGGCCCGGGGTCGTACGCCGGGTCGTAGGAGGTGTCGTACGAGGAGCCGTGGCTGGCCCCGTACCCGCCGTCCCGGGCGGAGTCGTACGCGCCGTACGCCGCCTCGTCCCCCGGCGCGGACGGGCGCTCGCAGATGCGGGCGGAGAGGCGGGAGCGCAGTTCGGCGCTGTTGGGGAGTCCGGTGAGGGCGTCGTGCGAGGCCCGGTGGGCGAGCTGGAGCTCGTGCCGCTTGCGCTCCTCGATGTCCTCGACGTGGGTGAGGAGGAAGCGCGGCCCGTCGGCCGTGTCGGCGACGACCGAGTTGCGCAGGGAGACCCAGACGTAGGTGCCGTCGCGCCGGCCGAGCCGCAGCTCGGCCCGGCCGCCCTCGGCGGAGGTCCGGAGCAGGGTGCCTATGTCCTCGGGGTGGACGAGGTCGGCGAAGGAGTAGCGCCGCATCACCGAGGCGGGCCGGCCGAGGAGCCGGCACAGGGCGTCGTTGGTCCGCAGCAGCCGGCCGTGCTGGTCGCCGCCCATCTCGGCGATCGCCATGCCGGACGGGGCGTACTCGAAGGCCTGCCGGAAGGATTCCTCGCTGGCGCGCAGGGCCTGCTGCTCCCGCTCCAGGCGGACGAGGGCGCGCTGCATGTTCGAGCGGAGCCGGGCGTTGCTGATGGCGATGGCGGACTGGGAGGCGTACATCTGGAGCGCCTCCTGGCCCCAGGGTCCCGGGTGCCGTCCGTTGCGCGGGCGGTCGACGGATATGACGCCGAGGAGTTCGCGGCCGGATCCGGAGGCGTACATCGGGGCGTACAGCCGGTCGTGCGGGTGCCACTCGTCCTCGAAGCGGGGCGCCGGGCCGTCGGTGTGCCACTGGGGGACGTCGTCCTCCATCAGCACCCAGCCCTCGGTGTGCGGTATGAACCGCAGGTCGCCCCAGGCGGAGCCCATGGACAGACGCCGTTCCCAGGAGGCGCGGGAGCCGACCCGGCCGGTGATCAGGGCCTCGGCGGCGGAGCTTCCGGCGAAGGCGGCGACGACGAGGTCACCGTCGGGGCGTACGAGGTTGACGCAGGCCAGCTCGTAGTTGAGGCCCGCGACCACACCGTCGGCGACGGTCTGCAGGGTGTCCGCCAGACTGCGCGCAGTGTTGAGGTCCGCCACGACCTGATGCAGCTGCCGCAGGGTCGAGAGACGGACGTACGGCTCCGACTCGGTCTCCATCGCTCGCTCTCCCCGAGACCTCGACAGCAACTCCAGGGTTCTCATCGGCTACGTGTTGCACTGTCACTGCCACTGAATCACAGCGAGCTGCGCACCCGGTACACAGGGTCAGCAAATACTGCCCTCTGTGACTCAAGTCACAGCAGGTCATTGCGGGTCGTGCCTTTCCTCCTGAGGCCGCGCGCCATAGGGCGACGCGGCCCGCCGGGCGCGGCCAGGGGGCGATTTCCGGACAGGGACTAGGACCGGCGGGGGGTGCCGGACTGGTCCCCGGGCCCGATGCGGCGGACCGGGGCACCGGCCTAGCGTGGCCGGTGTGCTGCAGAAGACCCCCGCCCCGCCCCCCGTCACCGACCTGGCCGTCCCTCATGCTGAGGGGGTGAGCAACGACGAGTTCCGGGCGGCCATGTCCCGCCTCGCGGCAGGCGTGGTCCTGGTGACCGCGCACGACCCCGACGACGGTCCGCGCGGCGAGGACGTCGGCATGACGGCCACCGCCTTCATGTCGGTCTCCCTCGACCCGCCCCTGGTCCTGGTCAGCCTCCGCAACGGCTCCCGCATGGACGACCTGCTCACCGACGTGCCCGTCTGGGCCGTGTCGATGCTCGCCGAGGACCAGCGGCACGTCGCCGGCCGCTTCGCCATGAAGAACCGGGTCAGCGACCGGCTGCTCTTCGCCGACCTGCCGTACACCCGCGGCGAGGAGAGCGGCGCCCCGCTGATGGGCGACGCGCTGGCCACCCTGGAGTGCCGCACCGAGAGCCGGGTCGTCGCCGGCGACCACACGCTGGTCGTGGGCCGCGTCCTGACGGCCGCCCTCTCCCCGGCCACCGCCCGCGGCCCGCTCACGTACTTCCAGGGGAAGTACCGCCACCTGTCCTGACCCCGGTGCCCGGGGCGCCGGGGTGGACTCCTCCCTTCGACCCGGTCCAGCAGGACCAGGAGCCGAGCGCGGACCCCGGTCAGCCCCAGTCGCGGGACCGGCGGGTCCGCTTGGTCTCGGAGCGCTGCTTCTTCTCGCGCAGCCGCCGCTCGTTGATCCCGCGGGGGATCTTCGTCGGCCGGCGGGGCTTCGGCGGCGGGGCCGTCGCCTCCGCGAGGAGGGCGGCGAGCCGGACGGCGGCCGTCTCGCGGTTGCGCCACTGGGAGCGGTGCTCCGAGGCGCGGACCGTCACGACGCCGCCCACCAGCCGGGAGGCGAGCCGCTCCAGCGCCCGCGCCTTCCACACCTCGGGGAGCGAGGTGGTGGCCGCGAGGTCGAAACGGAGCTCCACCTGCGAGTCACTGGTGTTGACGTGCTGCCCGCCCGGCCCCGACGAGCGCGAGAAACGCCACTGGAGCTCGGCCTCGGGGAGCGAGACGGAGCCGCGGATGGGATAGGGACCGGACATGCCCCCCATGTTCCCCGGAAGGGGCCGGGGGAGTCATCCTGTTTTCACCGCGAACCCCACGGGGAACCCCGGGGAGGAACGGTCGGGAACCGCCGGAGCCGCGCACGCGTTTCTCCAGGCGACGACATCACGATGAAAGGGACTTTCCATGGCTGTGAGCCTGTCCAAGGGCGGCAACGTCTCCCTGACCAAGGAGGCCCCCGGCCTCGCCGCCGTCACCGTGGGCCTCGGCTGGGACGTCCGCACCACCACCGGCACCGACTTCGACCTCGACGCCTCGGCGATCGGCGTGGACGCCGCCGGCAAGGTCGCGTCCGACGCGCACTTCGTCTTCTTCAACAACAAGTCGACGCCGGACCAGACCATCGTCCACACCGGTGACAACCGCACCGGCGAGGGCGGCGGCGACGACGAGCAGATCAACGTCAACCTGGCGGCCCTCCCGCCGAACGTCGACAAGATCGTCTTCCCCGTCTCGATCTACGACGCGGTGAGCCGCTCGCAGAACTTCGGCCAGGTGCGCAACGCGTACATCCGCATCGTCAACCAGGCCGGCGGCGCCGAGCTCGCCCGCTACGACCTCTCCGAGGACGCGGCCGTCGAGACCGCCATGGTCTTCGGCGAGCTCTACCGCAACGGCGCCGAGTGGAAGTTCCGCGCCGTCGGCCAGGGCTACGCCTCCGGCCTGGAGGGCATCGCCCGCGACTTCGGCGTCAACCTCTGATCCGTCGCACCTCGGTGGAGCCCCGGCCGGAACGTCCCGGCCGGGGCTCTACCCTGTGCGCGTGATCGTCGAAGCCCTCGCCCCCAAGGCCCTGGAGGACGGCGCCGCCCTCCCCGGGGCGCTGCTGACCGAACTCACCGCGCTGTACGCGTCGAACGCCGGGTTCCAGCAGCTCACCGGCGACTTCCCGGACCCGTCCGACATCCGGCCCGAGCAGGTCGCCGCCGCGCTCGCCGACGAGCTCGCCCAGCCCACCGCCCAGGTGCTGCTCGCCCGCTCCGGGGGCCGGCTCGTGGCCGTCGCCGTGACGCTCGGCCGCCACCCCGACCCGGCGGACCCGGACCCGTGGCTCGGCCTCCTCATGGTCCACGCCGAGGAGCGGCGCGCCGGCCACGGCCGCCGCCTCGCCGCCCACGTCGAGGAGCGCTTCCGCGCCGAGGGCCGCACGGGACTGCGGCTCGCCGTGCTGGAGAACAACCCGGACGCCCTGGCCTTCTGGACCGCCCTCGGTTACGAGGAGACCGCCCGGCGCCCTGACCTCGCCCACGGCCGGCCCTGCGTCGTGCTGCGCAAGCCCCTCGGCTGACCCCCTACGGACGCGCCGGCTTCCCGTCGCCGTACAGCCAGACGTCCCACAGCGCGTCGAGGTCCTTGCCCGACACGCTCTCCGCGTAGGCCGTGAAGTCGCCGGTGGTGGCGTTGGCGTGCCGGTACTTCGCGGGCCAGCCGCGCAGGATCTCGTCGAAGACCCGGTCGCCGACGGTCTCGCGGAGCTTGTGCAGGACCATCGCCCCGCGCTGGTAGACGGGCGGGTCGAAGAGGTTCTCGGCGGACGGCGGGGCGGCGGGCGGGAAGGCCCAGTTGGCGTCCTGGGCGAAGGCCGTCTCGAAGCGGGTGCGCGCGGGGACGTCCTCGTACTCCTCGGCATACAGCCACTCGGCGTACGTCGCGAAGCCCTCGTTCAGCCACAGGTCCCGCCAGCCGGCGGGGGTGACCGAGTCGCCGAACCACTGATGGGCCAGCTCGTGGACGAGGGTCTCCCGGTCGAAGGAGGCGGCGGGGAAGACCGGCCGGGTCTGGGTCTCCAGGGCGTAGCCGAGGGTCCCGTCCGTCATGACGATCGCGCCGGCGGCGGAGAAGGGATAGGGGCCGAAACGTTCCGCCTGGCGGCCGAGGATCGTCGGGATCTCGCTCCGCAGCGGGGCGCTGGCCTCCGCGACCGGCCGCTCGGCGGCGGTCAGGACGGGCACGGCACCGGCGTCGGACCCCGCCCCGGAGCCGTCGCCCCCGTCCGCGTCCGGGCCGGGCGCGGACGCCGTCGACGTCTCGTACCGGCCGATCGCCACCGTCGCGAGATAGCTCGCCATCGGCTCGGCCGTGTGCCAGACGGTGGTGACGCGGCCGTCCGCCCCCGTCCGCCGCTCGGTCATGACCCCGTTGGAGAAGGCGTCGAGACCGGCCGGGACGGTCAGCGTGATGTCGTACGCGGCCTTGTCGGAGGGATGGTGGTTGCCGGGGAACCAGCTCATCGAGCCCTGCGGCTCGCCGACGGCGACCGCCCCGCCTGCCGTGCGCATCCAGCCCTCCTCGGAGCCGTCCGCGTCCGTGATCGGCTCGGGCACCCCCGCGTACCGGACGGTGGCCCGGAACTCCGCACCCTCCGGGATCTCCTCGCGCGGCCGGAGCGTCAGCTCGTTCCCGGCCCGGTGGTGGGCCGCGGGCGCGCCGTCGACGGTCGCCGCGCTCACCGCGAGGCCGGCGAGGTCGAGGTTGAAGGCGCTGAGGTCCTGGGTGGCACGGGCGGTGATCTCGGCCGTGCCGTCGAGCCGCCCGGTCCGGGGGTCGTACGCCAGGGACAGCGCGTAGTGCCCCACGTCGTACCCGCCGTTGCCGAGCTTCGGGAAGTACGGGTCGCGCAGCCCCGCGGACCCGGGGGTCCCCCGGACGCCGCCCGAGGCCTCCGTACAGCCGCCCGCGAGCAGCGCGAGGGCGACGAGGGCGGCGGCTGCCGCCGCTCCGGTCCGGTTGCCGTGGATGATCACACACCGATCCTATGCAACCCGCCCGAACGGGGCGCATGCACAGAAGGCCGTACGGAAGAGGCGGCGGCGCCCGGCGGGGGATCCGGGCGCCGCCGCCGGCCGTGGGGCCGTCGGAGCCGGGGGGGGGGGGGGGGGGAAGGGGGGGAGGGGGGGGGCAGGGGGGGGGGGGGAGAGGAAGAGGGGAAAGGAAACATCCCAAATCCCCCCCCCAAACCCCCCCCCCCGTG
>NZ_JBVJMN010000027.1:0-97755 GCF_055584185.1 Streptomyces sp. NPDC104202
GAAAATCGCTACCCCCCACCCCCCCCCCCACACAAACCAACACACCCCCCCCCCCCCCCCCCCCCCCGCTGCGTTGTCGGTGGCACCCGATAGCCTGCACAAACAGTTGAGCGACAGCGGTCCAGGGAGGGGCACAGTGCGCGTTCTCGGGGTGGACCCCGGGCTGACCCGGTGCGGCGTCGGCGTCGTCGAGGGCGTCGCCGGCCGGCCCCTCACCATGCTCGGCGTGGGTGTGGTGCGGACGTCCGCGGACGCGGACATCGGCCTGCGGCTGGTCGGCATCGAGCGCGGCATCGAGGAGTGGCTCGACCGCTTCTCGCCCGAACTCGTCGCCGTCGAGCGGGTGTTCGCCCAGCACAACGTGCGCACGGTGATGGGCACGGCCCAGGCCAGCGCCGTCGCGATGCTGTGCGCCTCGCGGCGCGGCATCCCCGTCGCGCTGCACACCCCCAGCGAGGTCAAGGCCGCCGTCACCGGCAGCGGACGCGCGGACAAGGCCCAGGTCGGTGCCATGGTGACCCGCCTGCTGCGGCTCTCCGCCCCGCCCAAGCCGGCCGACGCCGCCGACGCCCTCGCCCTCGCCATCTGCCACATCTGGCGGGCACCCGCGCAGAACCGCCTCCAGCAGGCCGTCGCCCAGAACCGTCTCCAGCAGGCGGTCGCCCAGCAGGCGTCCGCAGTGAAAGGCCGAACCCGATGATCGCCTTCGTCAGCGGCCCGGTCGCCGCGCTCGCCCCCACCACCGCCGTCATCGAGGTCGGCGGCGTGGGCATGGCCGTCCAGTGCACGCCGAACACGCTCTCCGGACTGAGGATCGGCCAGGAGGCCCGGCTCGCCACCTCGCTGGTCGTCCGCGAGGACTCCCTCACGCTGTACGGCTTCGCCGACGACGACGAGCGGCAGGTCTTCGAGCTCCTCCAGACCGCCAGCGGCGTCGGCCCCCGCCTCGCGCAGGCCATGCTCGGCGTGCACAGCCCCGACGCCCTGCGCCTCGCCGTCTCCACCGGCGACGAGAAGGCCCTCATGGCCGTCCCCGGCATCGGCAAGAAGGGCGCGCAGAAACTCCTCCTCGAACTGAAGGACAAGCTCGGCGCCCCGCTGGGCAGCAGCGGCCTGGTCGGCGCCCAGCGCGCCGCGGCCGGTCCCGCCCCCTGGACCGAGCAGCTCTCCGCCGCGCTGATCGGCCTGGGCTACGCGAGCCGCGAGGCGGAGGAGGCCGTCGCCGCCGTCGCCCCGCAGGCCGAGGCCGCCCTCGCCGAGACCGGCAGCGCGCCCGTGCCGCAGCTGCTCCGTGCCGCCCTGCAGACCCTCAACCGCACCCGCTGACCCGCTGCCCGCCGCACCGCCGGCCAGACCGTACGAACGAGAAGGCATCCACCGTGAACTGGGACGACGACATCACCGCCGAGGCACCCGAGGCCGAGGCGCGCATCGTCGGCGCCTCCGCCGAGGGGGACGACCAGGCCGTCGAGGCGGCGCTGCGCCCCAAGGACCTCAGCGAGTTCGTCGGCCAGGAGAAGGTCCGCCGGCAGCTCGACCTGGTCCTCAAGGCCGCCCTCCAGCGTGGTGCCACCGCCGACCACGTCCTGCTCTCCGGCGCCCCCGGCCTCGGCAAGACGACCCTCTCGATGATCATCGCGGCCGAGATGAACGCGCCGATCCGCATCACCTCCGGCCCCGCCATCCAGCACGCCGGCGACCTCGCCGCGATCCTCTCCTCCCTCCAGGAGGGCGAGATCCTCTTCCTCGACGAGATCCACCGGATGTCGCGGCCCGCCGAGGAGATGCTCTACATGGCGATGGAGGACTTCCGCGTCGACGTCATCGTCGGCAAGGGGCCCGGAGCCACCGCCATCCCCCTGGACCTGCCGCCGTTCACCCTGGTCGGCGCCACCACCCGGGCCGGCCTGCTGCCGCCCCCGCTGCGCGACCGCTTCGGCTTCACCGCCCACATGGAGTTCTACGACCCGGGCGAGCTCCAGCGCGTCATCCACCGCTCCGCCGGCCTGCTCGACGTCGCCATCGACCCGGCCGGAGCCGCCGAGATCGCCGGCCGCTCCCGCGGCACCCCCCGCATCGCCAACCGTCTGCTGCGCCGCGTCCGGGACTACGCACAGGTCAAGGCGGACGGAGTGATCACCCGGGAGATCGCCGAGATCGCCCTCGGGGTGTACGAGGTCGACAGCCGTGGCCTCGACCGGCTCGACCGCGCCGTCCTGGAGGCCCTTCTCAAGCTCTTCGGCGGCGGACCGGTCGGGCTCTCCACCCTCGCCGTCGCCGTGGGGGAGGAGCGCGAGACCGTCGAGGAGGTCGCCGAGCCCTTCCTCGTCCGCGAGGGACTGCTGGCCCGTACGCCCCGTGGCCGGGTAGCCACTCCCGCGGCATGGGCGCACCTCGGACTGGTTCCGCCGCAGGCAGCGGGCCCGGGAGCACACGGAAGCGGACAACAGGGGCTCTTCGGGGCGTGACAGCGCGGACACTCGCCCGCACAGGAACCAGGGTGCGATGCTGGACGTTGTTCCATCGATGCGGACTCGCCTAGACTCCGCCGATGCCGCCCTTTCCGGTCGGCGCGCCCACCCCCGAAGATCAGGCCGCGGGTTCTCCGCGACCATGCGAAGGAAACCCGTCCCGTGAACATCGTGACCCTCCTCCCCTTCATCGTCCTCATCGGGGCCATGTTCCTGATGACCCGCTCCGCCAAGAAGAAGCAGCAGGCGGCGGCGCAGATGCGCGACGAGATGCAGCCCGGCACCGGCGTACGGACGATCGGGGGGATGTACGCCACGGTCAAGGAGATCGGCGACGAGACCGTCCTCCTCGAGGTCGCCCCCGGCGTGCACGCGGTCTACGCCAAGAACGCCATCGGCGCGGTCCTCCCGGACGCCGAGTACAACCGCATCGTCCACGGCGACGAGGAGGAGCCGGACTCCGGCACCGTCGTTCCCGACGACGCCTCCTCGCTGACCGAGACCGCCGAGGACACGGAGAAGGACGCGGACGCCACGGCCGACGCGGCGCCGAAGGCCGATCTGACCAAGAAGTCGGACGCGGCCGAGGACGCCACCGAGGGCAAGAAGGACGGCAAGGCCGACGGCGAGACCGACGCGAAGTAGTCGCGGCCGGGGACCGCGCGCACGCCCGACCGGCGAGCGCGGTCCCCGGAACGGTTCCACGTCTGCGGGGGCAGGTCCCCACACACACTTCGTGGCCGTCCCGCGCACACCCGGCGCGGGACGGTTGGACAGGGAGATACGACAGGTGGCAGCACCGAAGAAGGGCCGAAGGCCGGCGGGGGGACAGAGCCGTCCGGGCCGCGCCCTGGCACTCATCCTGATCGCCATGGTCGCGCTCACCGGCGGGATGTTCTGGTCGGGGCACACCACCCCGCGCCTCGGCATCGACCTCGCCGGCGGTACGTCGATCACGCTGAAGGCCAAGGCCGAGCCCGGCCAGGAGTCGGCGGTCAACGAGACCAACATGAACACGGCGGTCGGCATCATCGAGCGCCGCGTCAACGGTCTGGGTGTCTCCGAGGCCGAGGTCCAGACGCAGGGCCGCGAGAACATCATCGTCAACATCCCTCGCGGGACGAACGAGAAGCAGGCCCGTGAGCAGGTCGGTACCACCGCCCAGCTCTACTTCCGGCCCGTTCTCGCCGTGACGAACGGTGCTCCGCAGGCCGCCCCGAGCGCCACGCCCTCGGGCAGCGCCACGGGCAGCCCGAAGCCGTCCGCCTCCGCCACCGGCACCACCGCGGGCGAGAAGTCGGCCACGCCGACGGCCACCGCCTCCACCCAGGGCCGCGCGCTCACCGAGGCCCTCAAGGCCCCGAGCCCGACGCCCACCGCGACCGGCTCGTCCTCCGCGACCCCCAAGGCGAGCGGCACTCCCTCGGCGACCCCGACGCCCGACGCCGCCACCGCGGCGCTGGAGAAGAAGTTCACCGCCCTGAACTGCCTCGACCCCAAGCAGCGCGCCGCGGCCGGCCAGGGCGTCAAGCCCGCCGAGCCGACCGTCGCCTGTGGCGAGGACGCCCCCGGCGTGTGGTCGAAATACCTCCTGGGCCCGGCCGAGGTCGAGGGCCGTGACGTCGACGACGCCAAGGGCGTCCTCGACCAGCAGCGCGGCATGTGGATCGTGACCATGGACTTCACGGACGCGGGTTCGAAGAAGTTCCAGGCGATCACCGGCAAGCTGTCGGCGCAGACCGACCCGCAGAACCGCTTCGCGATCGTCCTGGACGGCGAGGTCGTCTCGGCCCCGTCGGTCCGCCAGACGCTGAGCGCCAGCGCGGAGATCTCCGGCAACTTCAACCAGCAGTCGGCGCAGGACCTCGGCAACATCCTGTCGTACGGCGCCCTGCCCCTGACGTTCGAGACGCAGAGCGTCGACACCGTCACCGCCGCCCTCGGCGGCGACCAGCTGGAGGCGGGCCTCATCGCGGGCGCCATCGGCCTGGCGCTGGTCATCATCTACCTGGTCGCCTACTACCGCGGCCTGTCGCTGATCGCCATCCTCAGCCTCGGCGTCTCGGCGCTCCTCACATACGTGATCATGGCCCTCCTCGGCCCGGCCATCGGCTTCGCGCTGAACCTGCCGGCCGTCTGCGGCGCCATCGTCGCCATCGGCATCACCGCGGACTCGTTCATCGTCTACTTCGAACGCATCCGTGACGAGCTCCGCGAGGGCCGCACGCTCCGCCCGGCCGTCGAGCGCGCCTGGCCGCGTGCCCGACGCACGATCATGGTCTCCGACTTCGTGTCGTTCCTCGCCGCGGCCGTGCTCTTCATCGTCACCGTCGGCAAGGTCCAGGGCTTCGCGTTCACGCTCGGCCTGACCACCCTGCTCGACATCGTCGTGGTGTTCCTCTTCACCAAGCCGGTCATGACGCTCCTGGCGCGGACCAAGTTCTTCGGGAACGGCCACGCCTGGTCCGGCCTGGACCCGAAGCGCCTCGGTGCCCAGCCGCCGCTGCGCCGCACCCGCCGTGCCCACGCCCCCGTCGACGCGAAGGAGGCGTGAGATGTCGAAGCTCGGCGATCTCGGCGCCCGGCTCCACCGCGGTGAGGTCGGTTACGACTTCATCGGCAACCGCAAGATCTGGTATGGCCTGTCCATCCTGATCACCATCACCGCCATCGTCGCCCTGGCCGTCCGCGGCCTCAACATGGGCATCGAGTTCCAGGGCGGCGCCGTCTTCACCACCCCGAAGTCGGAGGTCTCCGTCAGCCAGGCGCAGGAGTACGCGGAAGAGGCCTCCGGCCACGACGCGATCGTCCAGCAGCTCGGCAACGGCTCCCTGCGCATCCAGATCGGCGGCCTCGACACCGCGCAGTCCGACAAGGTCCGCGGGGAGCTCTCGAAGGACCTGGGCGTCCCCGAGGACAAGATCGCGGCCGAGCTGGTCGGTCCCAGCTGGGGCGAGCAGATCGCCAACAAGGCGTGGACCGGCCTGGGGGTCTTCATGATCCTCGTGGTGATCTACCTGGCCATCGCCTTCGAGTGGAGAATGGCGGTCGCGGCACTGATCGCCCTCATCCACGACCTCACGATCACCGTCGGCATCTACTCGCTGGTCGGGTTCGAGGTCACGGTCGGTACGGTCATCGGTCTGCTGACGATCCTCGGTTACTCGCTGTACGACACGGTCGTGGTCTTCGACTCGCTCAAGGAGCAGACG
Source organism: Streptomyces sp. NPDC104202 (assembly GCF_055584185.1). Taxonomy (NCBI): domain Bacteria; kingdom Bacillati; phylum Actinomycetota; class Actinomycetes; order Kitasatosporales; family Streptomycetaceae; genus Streptomyces; species Streptomyces sp. NPDC104202. Next base: position 5,684 of record NZ_JBVJMN010000027.1, read on the forward strand.
AAGGACATCACCAAGCAGACCCGCTTCACCTACAGCGAGCTGGCCAACCGCTCGATCAACGGCACCCTGGTCCGTTCGATCAACACCACCGTCGTCGCGCTGCTGCCGGTCGCCGGCCTGCTCTTCATCGGTGGCGGCGTCCTCGGCGCCGGCATGCTGAACGACATCTCGCTGTCGCTGTTCGTGGGTCTCGCCGCCGGCGCGTACTCCTCGATCTTCATCGCCACCCCGCTGGTCGCCGACCTCAAGGAGCGCGAGCCGGCGATCCGGGCCCTGAAGAAGCGCATCATGGCCAAGCGCGCGAGCGCCGCGGCCAAGGGCGAGTCGGAGGACGGCACGGACGGCCCGTCCGCCGAGGCCGAGACCGCCGTCGTGGGCCCCCGCGCCGGCCGCCGCGGCACCCGGGAGCACCGAGGATGACCGCCGAGGCCCAGGACGTCACCGCACTCCTGCTCAGCCGCATCCGCGACGTCCCCGACTACCCGAAGCCGGGCGTGCTGTTCAAGGACATCACGCCGCTGCTCGCGGACCCGGCGGCGTTCACGGCCCTCACCGACGTCCTCGCCGGGCTGTGCACCGCGCACGGCGCGACGAAGATCGTCGGCCTGGAGGCCCGCGGCTTCATCCTGGCCGCCCCCGTCGCCGTCCGCGCGGGCCTGGGGTTCATCCCGGTCCGCAAGGCCGGCAAGCTCCCCGGGGCCACGCTCAGCCAGGCGTACGAGCTGGAGTACGGCACCGCCGAGATCGAGGTGCACGCCGAGGACCTGGTTGCGGGCGACCGCGTCATGGTCATCGACGACGTCCTCGCCACCGGAGGCACGGCCGAGGCCTCGATCGAGCTCATCCGCCGCGCCGGCGCCGAGGTGGCGGGCGTCGCGGTCCTGATGGAACTGGGCTTCCTCCCGGGCCGCGCCCGGCTGGAGCCCGCGCTGGACGGCGCACCGCTCAAGGCACTGATCACGGTCTGACACCACGGCCCGTGCACGGGGGCGCTCCGGGGAATCCCCGGGGCGCCCCCGTCGTTCTCCCCTGTGACCCGGTACGGGGCCCGGTGCGCGCGTTTCGTCCCCGCCGGAGTGCGCCCCCTCCCCGGGGTGACGGCCACCGCGTGCGCATCCGGCCTCGTGGCTCGATACCATGGCCTTTCCGGGCCTGACCGGGGGACCCGGCACCGCACGAGGAGCGCTCTTGCCAGACGAGGCCCAGTCACTCTCCGCCGCGCAGCCCGACCCGAAGGCCGACCAGGCCGCGCAGGGAACCGGCACGCCCCAGAACAAGCCGGCGGAGACCGGGCCCGCGCCCGAGGCGCCCACGCCGGCGCCCGCGCCGGCCTCGACGACCCGGCCGGCACCGGCCGCGCCCGCCCGCTCCGGCGGCTCGTCCAACCGCGTCCGCGCCCGCCTCGCCCGCCTCGGAGTCCAGCGCTCCTCCCCGTACAACCCGGTCCTCGAACCGCTGCTGCGGATCGTGCGCTCCAACGACCCCAAGATCGAGACGGCCACCCTCCGGCAGGTCGAGCACGCCTACCAGGTCGCCGAGCGCTGGCACCGCGGCCAGAAGCGCAAGAGCGGCGACCCGTACATCACGCACCCGCTCGCCGTGACGACCATCCTCGCCGAGCTCGGCATGGACCCGGCGACCCTGATGGCCGGCCTGCTGCACGACACCGTCGAGGACACCGAGTACGGCCTGGAGACCCTCCGCCGCGACTTCGGCGACCAGGTCGCGCTCCTCGTCGACGGCGTCACCAAGCTCGACAAGGTCAAGTTCGGCGAGGCCGCCCAGGCCGAGACCGTCCGCAAGATGGTCGTGGCCATGGCGAAGGACCCCCGCGTCCTGGTCATCAAGCTCGCCGACCGCCTGCACAACATGCGCACCATGCGCTACCTCAAGCGGGAGAAGCAGGAGAAGAAGGCCCGCGAGACCCTCGAGATCTACGCGCCCCTGGCCCACCGCCTGGGCATGAACACCATCAAGTGGGAGCTGGAGGACCTCGCCTTCGCGATCCTCTACCCCAAGATGTACGACGAGATCGTCCGGCTCGTCGCCGAGCGCGCCCCCAAGCGGGACGAGTACCTCGCGATAGTGACCGACGAGGTCCAGACCGACCTGCGCGCCGCCCGGATCAAGGCGACCGTCACCGGCCGCCCCAAGCACTACTACAGCGTCTACCAGAAGATGATCGTCCGCGGCCGGGACTTCGCGGAGATCTACGACCTGGTCGGCATCCGCGTCCTCGTGGACACCGTCCGCGACTGCTACGCGGCGCTCGGCACCGTCCACGCGCGATGGAACCCGGTCCCCGGCCGGTTCAAGGACTACATCGCGATGCCGAAGTTCAACATGTACCAGTCGCTGCACACGACGGTCATCGGACCCAACGGCAAGCCGGTCGAGCTCCAGATCCGCACCTTCGACATGCACCGGCGCGCCGAGTACGGCATCGCCGCCCACTGGAAGTACAAGCAGGAGGCCGTCGCCGGCGCCTCCAAGGTCCGCGCCGACGTGCCCAAGAAGGCCGGCAAGGACGACCACCTCAACGACATGGCGTGGCTGCGCCAGCTCCTCGACTGGCAGAAGGAGACCGAGGACCCCAGCGAGTTCCTGGAGTCCCTGCGCTTCGACCTCTCCCGCAACGAGGTCTTTGTTTTCACGCCCAAGGGCGACGTCATCGCGCTGCCGGCCGGGGCCACCCCCGTCGACTTCTCGTACGCCGTCCACACCGAGGTCGGCCACCGGACGATAGGAGCGCGGGTCAACGGACGGCTCGTGCCGCTCGAATCGACCCTCGACAACGGCGACCTGGTCGAGGTCTTCACCTCCAAGGCCGCCGGCGCCGGTCCCTCCCGCGACTGGCTCGGCTTCGTCAAGTCGCCGCGCGCCCGCAACAAGATCCGCGCCTGGTTCTCCAAGGAACGCCGCGACGAGGCCATCGAGCAGGGCAAGGACGCCATCGCGCGGGCCATGCGCAAGCAGAACCTGCCGATCCAGCGCATCCTCACCGGCGACTCGCTCGTCACCCTCGCCCACGAGCTGCGCTACGCGGACATCTCCTCGCTGTACGCGGCGATCGGCGAGGGCCACGTCACCGCCCAGTCGATCGTGCAGAAGCTGGTCCAGGCGCTGGGCGGCGAGGAGGCCGCCACCGAGGACATCGACGAGGCCGCGCCGCCGACCCGGGGCCGCTCCAAGCGCCGCTCCAGCGCCGACCCCGGTGTCGTCGTCAAGGGCGTCGACGACGTCTGGGTGAAGCTGGCCCGCTGCTGCACCCCCGTCCCCGGCGACCCGATCATCGGATTCGTCACCCGCGGCAGTGGCGTATCGGTTCACCGCAGCGACTGCGTCAACGTGGAGTCCCTCTCCCGGGAGCCGGAGCGGATCCTGGAGGTCGAGTGGGCCCCGACCCAGTCCTCGGTCTTCCTCGTCGCCATCCAGGTGGAGGCCCTCGACCGGTCCCGGCTGCTCTCCGACGTCACCCGGGTCCTGTCCGACCAGCACGTCAACATCCTCTCGGCGGCCGTCCAGACCTCCCGCGACCGGGTGGCCACCTCCCGCTTCACCTTCGAGATGGGCGACCCGAAGCACCTGGGCCACGTCCTGAAGGCGGTGCGGGGCGTGGAGGGCGTCTACGACGTCTACCGCGTCACCTCGGCCCGCAGGCCGTAGCGCGGTCGCTCCGGGGCCCGAGAGCCCCGGAGCCGAGCACGAGGAAGGCCCCCCGGCGCGATGCCGGGGGGCCTTCCTCGTACGGTCACGGCGTCGGCCGGACGGGTGGGTCTCAGCCGCCGAACTCCTCCAGGCCCTTCAGGGCCTGGTCGAGCAGGGCCTGACGGCCCTCCAGCTCGCGGGCGAGCTTGTCGGCCTTGGCGTCGTTGCCGGCGGCGCGGGCCGCGTCGATCTGCTTGCGCAGCTTCTCCACGGCGTCCTGGAGCTGACCGGTCAGACCCGCGGCACGCGCGCGCGCCTCCGGGTTCGTCCGGCGCCACTCGGACTCCTCGGCCTCCTGGATGGCCCGCTCCACGCCGTGCATCCGGCCCTCGACCTTGGGACGGGCGTCCCGCGGGACGTGGCCGATGGCCTCCCAGCGCTCGTTGAGGGAACGGAAGGCCGCGCGGGCCGCCTTCAGGTCCGTCACCGGGACGAGCTTCTCGGCCTCGGTCGCGAGCTCCTCCTTGGCCTTGAGGTTCTCGGTCTGCTCCGCGTCCCGCTCGGCGAAGACCTCGCCGCGCGCCGCGAAGAAGACGTCCTGCGCGCCGCGGAAGCGGTTCCACAGGTCGTCCTCGTGCTCGCGCTGGGCGCGGCCGGCGGCCTTCCACTCGGTCATCAGGTCGCGGTAGCGCGCGGCGGTGGCGCCCCAGTCGGTGGAGTTCGACAGCGACTCCGCCTCGGCGACCAGACGCTCCTTGGCCTTGCGGGCGTCCTCGCGCTGGGCGTCCAGCGAGGCGAAGTGGGCCTTGCGGCGCTTCGAGAACGCCGAGCGGGCGTGCGAGAAGCGGTGCCACAGCTCGTCGTCCGACTTGCGGTCGAGCCGGGGCAGGCCCTTCCAGGTGTCGACGAGCGCGCGCAGCCGCTCACCGGCCGAACGCCACTGCTCGCTCTGGGCCAGTTCCTCGGCCTCGGTGACGAGCTTCTCCTTGGCGGAGCGGGCCTCGTCGGTCTGCTTCGCCTTCTGGGCCTTGCGCTCCTCGCGGCGCGAGTCGACCGCCTCGACGAGCTTGTCCAGCCGGGCGGCGAGCGCGGCCAGGTCGCCGACGGCGTGGTGCTCGTTGACCTGCTGGCGGATGTGCTCGATCGCCGTCGTGGCGTCCTTCGCCGAGAGGTCGGTGGTCCTCACGCGCTTCTCGAGGAGGCCGATCTCGACCACCAGGCCCTCGTACTTGCGCTCGAAGTAGGCCAGGGCCTCCTCAGGGGTGCCGGCCTGCCACGATCCGACGACCTTCTCGCCCTCGGCCGTCCGCACGTACACGGTGCCCGTCTCGTCGACGCGGCCCCACGGGTCGCTGCTCACAGCGCCTCCTCACCATGATGCCGTCGCGGGGTCGTACCCCCCGGGCATCGTCCACAGTTTCCCGGCGGGCCTCGCCCGCCATCCGCAGCGCGGCCGACGGCCCACGCTGCACAACGCCAATCTAGGCGAATCGCGGCCCGGCTGTCCGCACTCAGCGCGACCGAGATTCCACGGTCACGCGTGCGTGCGGACGCCCCGGCTCACTTCTTCGCGACGGTGGCCTTCTCGATGGTGACGGGCTTCTTCGGGGCGCCGTCCCCCGCGCCGCCCTCGACACCGGCCGCGGCCACGTCCTGGACCGCCTTGAGCCCGGCCGCGTCGATCTTCCCGAACGGGGTGTAGCTCGGGGGCAGCTTGGTGTCCTTGTAGACCAGGAAGAACTGCGATCCGCCGGTGCCCGGCTGCCCGGTGTTGGCCATGGCGACGGTGCCGGCCGGGAAGGTGACCGAGCCGTCCGCGCCGGCCTTGCCCAGCGAGTCCAGGTTCTCGTCCGGGATGGTGTAGCCCGGGCCGCCGGTGCCGTCGCCCTTGGGGTCACCGCACTGGAGCACGTAGATGCCCTGGGTGGTGAGCCGGTGGCACTTGGTCCCGTCGAAGTACTTCTTGCCCGCGAGGTACGCGAAGGAGTTCACCGTGCGCGGCGTCTTCGACGCGTCCATGGTGATCGTGATGTCGCCCTCGTCGGTCGCGAGGGACATCGCGTAGGTGGCCTTCGTGTCCACGGTGAGCTTCGGCTCGGGGCTCGCCGCCTGGGTCGGGGTCGGCGTGGGCGCGGCCGAGGTCGGCGCGTCGCTCGCCGTGTTGTCCGCGCCCTTGTCCGTGCCGTCCGTCAGTGCCACGGAGGCGTAGACCGCGCCGCCCGCGGCCACCACCACCGCGAGGGCCGCGGCGATGACGGTGTTGCGGCGCTTCGCCTTGCGCCGGTTCTCCTCCCGCCGCTGCTGCTGCCGTGCGTACTTCTCCCTGGCAAGCTGCCGCCGCCGCTGATCGCTGGTGACCACCGGGTCCGCTCCTCGTCGCTCGTCTGTTCCTGTCCTGGCCGGATGTGCCCGTACGGTATACGGGTTGGCTGTGGAACCGGCACCGCCGGTAGGCTCTGATCTGCCGCATTCCGTGTTTTCCGCGAGTTCCGCGCCCCCGTGCCGGACGACATCTAAGGACGAACGTGCTGATTGCCGGGTTCCCCGCCGGGGCCTGGGGGACCAATTGCTATCTGGTCGCCCCCGCCGCAGGCGAGGAGTGCGTGATCATCGACCCGGGCCACCAGGCCGCCCAGGGTGTCGAGGAGACGCTGAAGAAGCATCGGCTCAAGCCCGTCGCCGTCGTCCTGACCCATGGACACATCGACCACGTCGCCTCCGTCGTCCCGGTGTGCGGCGCCCATGACGTCCCCGCGTGGATCCACCCGTCCGACCGCTACATGATGAGCGACCCGGAGAAGGCCCTCGGCCGCTCCATCGGGATGCCCCTCATGGGCGAGCTGACCGTGGGGGAGCCCGACGACGTGCGCGAGCTCACCGACGGCGCCGAGCTCAAGCTCGCCGGTCTCGACTTCTCCGTCGCCCACGCGCCCGGTCATACCAAGGGGTCGGTGACCTTCAGGATGCCCGAGACCACGGAGATCCCCTCCGTGTTCTTCTCGGGCGACCTCCTGTTCGCCGGCTCCATCGGACGCACCGACCTTCCCGGCGGTGACATGGACGAGATGCTCGCTTCGCTGGCCCGTGTGTGCCTGCCGCTCGACAACTCGACCGTGGTGCTGTCGGGACACGGTCCCCAGACGACCATCGGCCAGGAGCGCGCCACCAACCCGTACCTGCGGGACGTGGCGGCCGGCCTCGGGAGCACGAAGGCTCCCCGACGAGGAATGTGACGAGAACCCCGTGAGCACCTTCAAGGCCCCCAAGGGCACGTACGACCTGATCCCGCCCTTCTCCGCCAAGTACCTCGCGGTCCGCGACGCGATCGCGGAGCCGCTGCGGACGTCCGGCTACGGCTACGTCGAGACCCCCGGCTTCGAGGACGTGAACCTCTTCGCCCGCGGCGTCGGCGAGTCCACCGACATCGTCAGCAAGGAGATGTACGCCTTCGAGACCAAGGGCGGCGACAAGCTCGCCCTGCGTCCCGAGGGCACCGCCTCCGTGCTGCGCGCCGCCCTGGAGTCCAACCTCCACAAGCAGGGCAACCTGCCGGTCAAGCTCTGGTACTCCGGCTCGTACTACCGCTACGAGCGCCCGCAGAAGGGCCGCTACCGCCACTTCTCGCAGGTCGGTGCCGAGGCGATCGGCGCCGAGGACCCGGCGCTCGACGCCGAGCTGATCATCCTGGCCGACCAGGCGTACCGCTCGCTCGGTCTGCGGAACTTCCGGATCCTGCTGAACTCGCTCGGCGACAAGGAGTGCCGCCCCGTCTACCGCGAGGCGCTCCAGGACTTCCTCCGTGCCCTCGACCTCGACGACGAGACCCGCCGCCGCATCGAGATCAACCCGCTGCGCGTCCTCGACGACAAGCGAGAGGCCGTCCAGAAGCAGCTGGTCGGCGCGCCGCTCCTGCGCGACTACCTGTGCGACGCGTGCAAGGCGTACCACGAGGAGGTGCGCGCCCTCATCACCGCGGCGGGCGTCGTCTTCGAGGACGACGCCAAGCTGGTCCGCGGCCTCGACTACTACACCCGCACCACCTTCGAGTTCGTCCACGACGGTCTCGGCTCGCAGTCGGCGGTCGGCGGCGGCGGCCGCTACGACGGCCTCTCCGAGATGATCGGCGGCCCCGCGCTGCCGTCCGTGGGCTGGGCGCTCGGCGTGGACCGCACGGTCCTCGCCCTGGAGGCGGAGGGCGTCGAGCTCGACATCCCCGCCGCGACCAGCGTCTTCGCCGTGGCCATCGGCGACGAGGCCCGCCGTCTGCTCTTCGGCAAGGTCACCGAGCTGCGCCGGGAGGGCGTCGCCGCCGACTTCTCCTTCGGCGGCAAGGGCCTCAAGGGCGCCATGAAGGACGCCAACCGGTCGGGCGCCCGCCTCGCCGTCGTCGCCGGCGAGCGCGACCTCGCCGAGGGCGTCGTCCAGCTCAAGGACATGGAGTCCGGCGAGCAGCAGGCCGTCCCGGTCGACGGCCTCGTCGACGCGGTCAGGGCCAGGCTGGCCTGACCGGCCCGCACGCGCGGACGGGGCCCGGACCACCACGGTGGTCCGGGCCCCGTCCTTATGCCCAGCGAACGGTGCGGAGCAGGACAGGTGTTGCAGAATGACCCTGCCCACAAGGCCCGCGAACGAGGGAAACCAGGCGACATGACGAAGGCAGCGGTGGAAGAGACCGCGTCCGGCCGGGACGGCGACGGCACGATCGGGGCGAGCCGGGCCTTCGCCTGGCTGCTCGTGATCACCGGGGCGGCCGGCCTGCTCGCCGCCTGGGTCATCACGATCGACAAGATCAAGCTCCTGGAGGACCCCGACTTCACCCCGGGGTGCAGCCTCAACCCGATCGTGTCGTGCGGCAACATCATGAAGAGCGAGCAGGCCTCGGTCTTCGGTTTCCCCAACCCCATGCTCGGCCTCGTGACGTACGCCATGGTCATCGCGATCGGCGTGGCCCTGCTCGCCGGAGCCCGCTACCGCCGCTGGTACTGGCTCGGCCTCAACGCCGGCACCCTGTTCGGCGTCGGCTTGTGCGCCTGGCTGACGTACCAGTCGCTGTACGAGATCAACTCGCTCTGCCTCTGGTGCTGCCTGGCCTGGGTCGCCACCATCGTCATGTTCTGGTACGTGACCTCGCACAACGTCCGCACCGGCGTCCTCCCCGCCCCCCGCGCCCTGCGGACCTTCTTCGGCGAGTTCACCTGGGTCCTGCCCGTCCTCCACATCGGGATCATCGGCATGCTGATCCTGACCCGCTGGTGGGACTTCTGGACCGGCTGACGGAGGCCGCGCTGTCGGTGCGGTGACCTAGGCTTCATGACTGTGGAGCCCGACCTCTTTACCGCAGCAGCCGAAGACCGCCAGGAGAAGGACCCGGCCGGCAGTCCGCTGGCCGTCCGGATGCGCCCCCGCACCCTCGACGAGGTGGTGGGCCAGCAGCACCTGCTCAAGCCCGGCTCGCCGCTGCGCCGGCTCGTCGGCGACGGCGACGGCGGCCCGGCCGGCGCCTCCTCGGTGATCCTCTGGGGCCCACCGGGCATCGGCAAGACCACCCTGGCGTACGTCGTCTCGAAGGCGACCGACAAGCGCTTCGTGGAGCTCTCCGCCATCACCGCGGGCGTCAAGGAGGTCCGGGCCGTCATCGACGGAGCCCGCCGCGCGGTCGGCGGATACGGCAAGGAGACCGTCCTCTTCCTCGACGAGATCCACCGCTTCTCCAAGGCCCAGCAGGACTCCCTCCTGCCGGCCGTCGAGAACCGCTGGGTGACGCTGATCGCCGCCACCACCGAGAACCCCTACTTCTCCGTCATCTCGCCCCTCCTCTCCCGCTCGCTGCTCCTCACCCTGGAGCCGCTGACCGACGAGGACCTGAGCGGGCTGATGGCCCGCGCCCTGACGGGCGAGCGCGGGCTCGGGGGCGCCGTCACACTGCCGGAGGACGCCGAGGCCCACCTGCTGCGGGTCGCCGGCGGCGACGCCCGACGCGCCCTCACCGCCCTGGAGGCGGCCGCCGGCGCCGCCATCGCCAAGGGCGAGCCGGAGATCACCCTCCAGACCGTCGAGGAGACCGTCGACCGCGCCGCCGTGACGTACGACCGGGACGGCGACCAGCACTACGACGTGGCCAGCGCCCTCATCAAGTCGATCCGCGGCTCCGACGTCGACGCGGCGCTGCACTACCTGGCCCGGATGATCGAGGCGGGGGAGGACCCGCGCTTCATCGCCCGGCGGCTGATGATCTCCGCGAGCGAGGACATCGGCCTCGCCGACCCGCACGCCCTGCCGACCGCCGTCGCCGCCGCCCAGGCCGTCGCCATGATCGGTTTCCCCGAGGCGGCCCTCACCCTGAGCCACGCCACCATCGCCCTGGCGCTGGCCCCCAAGTCCAACGCGGCGACGACCGCGATCGGCGCCGCCCTCGCCGACGTGCGGGGCGGCCTGGTGGGCACCGTCCCGGCGCACCTGCGCGACGGCCACTACAAGGGCGCGGCCAAGCTCGGCCACGCCCAGGGGTACGTCTACCCGCACGACGTCCCCGGCGGCATCGCCGCCCAGCAGTACGCCCCGGACGCCCTCCACGGCCGCCGGTACTACGAACCCACCCGCTACGGCGCCGAGGCGCGGTACGCCGACGTGGTGGAGCGCGTCCGCGAGCGGCTGCGGGGCGGCGGCTGACACGGCCCCGCTCCCCGATCGGGCCGGGCTCGCGGGGTCCGGCTCCGCGGCTCGCCGATACGGCCTGATCGGCAGGACACCCCCTAGGGCCTGTCGTCAAAATCCCCTCTGCCCCGCGACGCCTGGCACGCGCTCTCGCCGCACCGGGCGAAAGCGCGAGTACGTCCCGTACGAGCACTTCCACCCGGCACACCGAGAGCACGCACCAGACGCCGCAGGGCCGCCCTTCGGGCAACGAGGGGATTGTGACGACAGGCCCTAGGCTCATCCCATGATCCGTGCGGTCGGTTGCCTGGTCCTCGTCGGTGCGGCGCTCGTCGGGTGCGGCGCCGGCGCGCGGACGCCGGAGCGTCCGGGCGCCTCCGCCGTCCCGCTCGTCACTCCCGGCTTCCCGCCGACCGCCGCGCAGGCCCGCACCCAGCTGGCCGCGCTGAAGGTCGCCCGGGGCGAGCACGGGCGGACCTACCGGCGGGAGAAGTTCGGGGACGGCTGGTCCGACGCGACCGACGCCCCCGGCGGGCGCAACGGCTGCGACACCCGGGACGACGTGCTGCGCCGGGACCTGAAGGACGTGCGGCTCGGCGACCGCGACCCGTGCGTGGTGCTGTCGGGGGTGCTGGACGACCCGTACACCGGGCAACGGCTGCCGTACACGTACCGCAGGGCCTCGCAGATCCAGACCGACCACGTCGTCGCCCTCGGCGCGGCCTGGCGGGCCGGCGCCTGGGCGTGGACCCCCGAGCGGCGGCTGCGCTTCGCCAACGACCTGGACGTGCTCCTCGCCACCGACAAGCGGACGAACCAGGAGAAGAGCAGCCTCACACCGGACAGGTGGACGCCGCCGCGCACGGCCTACCGGTGCGAGTACGGCCGGCGCTGGACCGGGATCAAGGCGAGGTACGGCCTGACGGTCTCCCCGCCGGAGAAGGCGGCCGTCCGGGAGCTGCTGGCCGCCTGCGGCTGAGCCCGCCGGACCCCGTGCGGGACGACCTCGCGGAGCCGGTACACTGGTCGGGATTGCTGCGTCCCGTGTCCGGCCCCGGTCGGCACACCAGAGCGGGACAGTCAGCGGGAGACCCGGCCCTCGGGCGGGGTTTCCAGGAGCGTCGCGCACCTTCGAAGGTGTCGCGGGCCACCCATCACCACCCGGGTTCCCGGGAGCGGCGATGGGTCGTTCGCGTGCTGCACGTATGTGCCCAGACCTGGGAGCGGCTGCCCTCCGGTCCGTCCCGTACGGACCCGGCGGGTTTCCCGGCTGCGGATGCGACCTCCCCTAACCCTGGTGAAGCCGTTTTCGCATCAATGAGAGAGGTTGGTTCATGCCGAACCAGTCCCGTCCCAAGGTCAAGAAGTCGCGTGCCCTCGGCATCGCGCTGACCCCGAAGGCCGTCAAGTACTTCGAGGCCCGCCCCTACCCGCCGGGCGAGCACGGCCGTGGCCGCAAGCAGAACTCGGACTACAAGGTCCGTCTGCTCGAGAAGCAGCGTCTGCGCGCCCAGTACGACATCAGCGAGCGCCAGATGGCGCGTGCCTACGACCGCGCCAAGAAGGCCGAGGGCAAGACGGGCGAGGCGCTGGTCGTCGAGCTCGAGCGTCGCCTCGACGCCCTGGTCCTGCGTTCGGGCATCGCCCGCACCATCTACCAGGCCCGCCAGATGGTCGTCCACGGCCACATCCAGGTCAACGGTGGCAAGGTCGACAAGCCGTCGTTCCGCGTCCGTCCCGACGACGTCGTGATGGTCCGCGAGCGCAGCCGCACCAAGCCGCTGTTCGAGATGGCCCGTGAGGGTGGCTTCGCCGCCGACGGCGAGACCCCGCGCTACCTGCAGGTCAACCTGAAGGCCCTGGCCTTCCGCCTCGACCGCGACCCGAACCGCAAGGAAATCCCGGTCATCTGCGACGAGCAGCTGGTCGTCGAGTACTACGCCCGCTGATCCGGGCCCCCGGCGCGAGCCGGGGGACGTGGTACCACCCCCGCGGTGTTCAGCCCGCCGCTTCCCCGCCCTTGCCGGTGGGGGAGCCGGCGGGCTTCCGCGTTCCCGGGACCGCCGCCGACCTGGCCGTACGGAACGGGCGCGGAGCCCCGGGCCCGGCCTGACGGCCGACGGAGGCGTTCCGCCGACCGGCCAGCGCGCGCTCCACCGCCGCGTCGACGGGCAGCGCCAGGCCCTCGCGGAACGCGGCGCCGTACGCCTCTGCCCCCAGCGCCTCGCCCGCCAGCCGCTCGCCCAGCGCCCTGGGCCCGCCGAAGGTCTCCGAACCGAACAGCCGGACGCCGACCGTGTCCCACACCGGCACCGTCGCCCCCTGCAGGACCGCCGCCTCCGCCGCGTCCCCCTCGCTCACCGTCACCAGCGCGATCAGCTCGATGGCGAGGACCAGCCCGACCAGGTCGTGGAAGACGTGGTTGATCGCGAGGCACTCGTCGAGCAGTCCGCGCGCCTCCGCGTACGCGCCCCGGGTCCAGGCGGAGAACCCCAGGACGTACAGGGCGTAGGCGCGCGTCCAGCGCTCCCCGCGCTCCTCGCACACCTCCCGCACCTCGCGGCAGATCGCGACCGCCCCCTCCAGGTCGCCCCGGAAGACCCGCGCCATGGCCAGTTCGACCTGCCCCATCAGGACGTTGCTGTTCAGCTCGCCGAGCTCCCGGTAGGCGTCCAGGGCCCGCCCGATCAGCTCCTCGGCCCGCGGCATGTCGTCGGAGAGCAGCGCCAGACACCCCATCCGGTGCGTCGCGTACGCCTCCGCCAGCGCGTTCCCCGAGGCCCGCGCCCGCTCCCCGCACTCGTGGAGCGCCGCCACCGCCGCGGTCCCGTCCCCCTGGAGGACGGCCACGTACCCCAGCACCCACAGCGCCTTCAGGCGCGCGTCCTCGTGCCCCGACTCCAGTGCGAGCGCCCGCTCCAGCCAGTGCCGGCCCTCCGAGAGACGGCCGCAGCCCACCCACGCGAACCACAGGGTGCCCGCCAGGTGCTGGGCGAGGTGCGCGTCCTCCGGGAGTTCCAGGCACAGGTCGAGGGCCGCCCGCAGATTGGGCAGCGCGGCGTCCGTACGGGCCGCGACCTCGCCCTGGCGCGGGCTGAACCACTCCAGCTCGCACCAGGTGGCCAGGCCCATGTACCAGTCGCGGTGCCGGCGGCGCATCCGCTCGGTGTCCCCGAGCGCCGCCAGCCACTCCGCCCCGTACGCGGCGACCGTGTCCAGCAGCCGGTAGGCGGGGCCCGCAGGCGTGTCCTCCCGCGCCACCAGCGACTGCCCGAGCAGCCCCCCGAGCAGATCCAGGATCCGGTCGGGCGGCAGCTCCGGGCCGCCGCACACGTACTCCACCGCCTCCAGGTCGAACGGGCCCGCGAAGACCGAGAGCCGCGCCCAGAGCAGCCGCTCCTCGACGGTGCACAGCTCGTGGCTCCAGCCGATCGCGGTCCGCAGCGTCTGGTGACGGGGGAGCGCGCCGCGCGTGCCGTCCGTGAGGAGCCGGAAGCGGTCGTCGAGACGGCACAGCATCTGCTCGACGGAGAGCAGCGGCAGCCGGCCCGCCGCCAGTTCCAGCGCGAGCGGGATGCCGTCGAGCCGCCGGCACAGCTCCCGCACGGCCTCCGCGGGGCCCGGGAGGAAGAGGGTCTCCGGTCCGGGCCGGCCGGCGGCCGGCGGGGGCGCGCCCACCGTCGCCGGGGCGGCCGGGACCGCCGCCATCGGGGCCCCCGCCTCCGCGGCCCGCTCGGCGAGCAGCGCCACGGCGTCCGCCTCGCCCATCGGCGCGAGCGTGAAGACCGTCTCGCCCGGCACCCGCAGCGCCCGGCGGCCCACCGCGAGCACCGTCAGCCCCGGAGCGTGGGCGAGGAGGTCCCGCACCAGCGGGGCGCAGCTCTCCACGAGGTGCTCGCATCCGTCCACGACCAGCAGCAGCCGCCGGTCCGCGAGGTGCTCCACGAGCGCCTCGCGCGGCGCGCGCGGGGTGTGGTCCGTCAGTCCGAGGGCCTCCACGAGGGCGTACGCCACCAGGTCGGGGTCGCGCAGGGGCGCCAGATCGGCGAGGCGCACCCCGTCGACGTAGCGTTTCTGCGCCTCGGCGGCAGCCCGGACGGCCAGCCGGGTCTTCCCGACCCCGCCCACTCCCACGACCGTGACCAGGCGGGACGCCTCCAGGAGCGCCGTGAGGGCGGCCTGCTCGGCGGCCCGTCCGACGAACCGGTTCAGCTCCGCCGGGAGATTGCTCCGTCGCATGGGACACGGAGCGTACCCATCCGCGCGCGCTCCGTACAATCGGTTCCCCGAACTCCCGTCCCACGAGCGGTAATGCGGTACGGCGGTCCGGCCCGGGCGCGATAGGGTCGGGGGACTACTTTGGGCACGTACCCACGACAGATCCGACGACACAGAGAGCGGTGCAGCGTGACCGGTGGAGAGGTTGCCGGCATCCTGGTGGCCGTCTTCTGGGCGATCCTCGTCTCCTTCCTCGCCGTGGTGCTGGTGAGGCTGGCGCAGACGCTCAAGGCGACCACCAAGCTGGTGGCGGACGTGACCGAGCAGGCCGTCCCCCTCCTGGTGGACGCCTCCACGACGGTCCGCTCGGCGCAGACCCAGCTCGACCGGGTCGACGCCATCGCGTCGGACGTCCAGGAGGTCACCTCCAACGCCTCCGCGCTCTCCTCCACCGTCGCGTCCACCTTCGGGGGCCCGCTCGTCAAGGTGGCCGCCTTCGGCTACGGCGTGCGCAAGGCGCTCGGCCGCGACCGGGACGGCGGGGACGTGCCGCGGGGTTCCGCGCGACGTACTGTGATCGTCGGCCGTACCGTGCCGTCCTCGAGACGCCGGAAGCAGAAGGGCTGAGCCGCCATGTTCCGCCGCACGTTCTGGTTCACGGCCGGCGCAGCCGCCGGCGTGTGGGCCACCACCAAGGTCAACCGCAAGCTCAAGCAGCTGACCCCCGAGAGCCTCGCGGCCCAGGCGGCGAACAAGGCGGTCGAGACCGGCCACCGGCTCAAGGACTTCGCCCTCGACGTGAGGGCGGGCATGGTCCAGCGGGAGGCCGAACTCGGCGAGGCGCTCGGCATCGACGCCCCGGTCGACCAGGCCGCCGCCCTCGACCGCGAACTGCCGGAGCCCCGTCGCAGGCCCGCGCTCGGCCCCCTGTCGCACAAGACCACGCATGCAATTCCCACGATCTCGTACAACCGGAATGAGGACCACTGATGGAGTCGGCTGAAATCCGCCGCCGCTGGCTGAGCTTCTTCGAGGAGCGCGGGCACACCGTCGTCCCTTCGGCGTCGCTCATCGCGGACGACCCGACTCTGCTGCTCGTCCCCGCCGGCATGGTGCCCTTCAAGCCCTACTTCCTGGGTGAGGTCAAGCCGCCCTTCTCGCGCGCCTCCAGCGTGCAGAAGTGCGTGCGCACGCCGGACATCGAGGAGGTCGGCAAGACCACCCGCCACGGCACGTTCTTCCAGATGTGCGGCAACTTCTCCTTCGGCGACTACTTCAAGGAAGGCGCCATCAAGCTCGCCTGGGAGCTGCTGACCACTCCGGTGGAGCACGGCGGCTACGGGCTGGAGCCGGAGAAGCTCTGGATCACCGTCTACCAGGAGGACGACGAGGCCGAGCAGATCTGGCGCGACGTCGTCGGCGTCCCCGCCGAGCGCATCCAGCGCCTCGGCAAGAAGGACAACTACTGGTCCATGGGCGTCCCGGGCCCCTGCGGCCCGTGTTCCGAGATCAACTACGACCGCGGCCCCGAGTTCGGCGTCGAGGGCGGCCCGGCCGTCAACGACGAGCGGTACGTGGAGATCTGGAACCTGGTCTTCATGCAGTACGAGCGCGGCGAGGGCTCCGACAAGGAGAACTTCCCGATCCTCGGCGAGCTGCCGTCGAAGAACATCGACACGGGCCTCGGCCTGGAGCGCCTGGCGATGATCCTCCAGGGCGTCCAGAACATGTACGAGACGGACACCCTCCAGGTCGTCATCGACAAGGCCACCGCGCTGACCGGCGTCGCCTACGGCAAGGCCCACGACAGCGACGTGTCGCTCCGTGTCGTCGCCGACCACATGCGCACCTCCGTGATGCTCATCGGCGACGGCGTCACCCCGGGCAACGAGGGCCGCGGCTACGTCCTGCGCCGCATCATGCGCCGCGCCGTCCGCAACATGCGCCTGCTCGGCGCCACCGGACCGGTCGTCCAGGAGCTCGTCGACACCGTGATCGACACGATGGGCGAGCAGTACCCGGAGCTGATCACGGACCGCAAGCGCATCGAGACCGTCGCCCTCGCCGAAGAGGCCGCCTTCCTGAAGGCCCTCAAGGGCGGCACGAACATCCTCGACACCGCCGTGACCGAGACCAAGGCCGCCGGCGGCACGGTCCTCTCCGGCGACAAGGCGTTCCTGCTCCACGACACCTGGGGCTTCCCGATCGACCTCACCCTGGAGATGGCCTCCGAGCAGGGCCTCTCCGTGGACGAGGACGGCTTCCGCCGCCTGATGAAGGAGCAGCGGGAGCGCGCCAAGGCCGACGCCAAGGCCAAGAAGACCGGCCACGCCGACATGACGGCGTACCGCGAGATCGCCGACGGCAACGGCGCCACCCAGTTCACCGGCTACACCAACACCGAGGGCGAGACCACGGTCGTCGGCCTCCTGGTCAACGGCGTCTCCTCGCCCGCCGCCACCGAGGGCGACGAGGTCGAGGTCGTCCTCGACCGCACCCCCTTCTACGCCGAGGGCGGCGGCCAGATCGCCGACCAGGGCCGGATCAAGCTGCACAGCGGCGCGGTCATCGAGGTCCGCGACGTCCAGCAGCCGGTCCCGGGCGTCTCCGTCCACAAGGGTTCCGTGCAGGTCGGCGAGGTGACCGTGGGCGCCACCGCCTACGCCAGCATCGACGTGCGCCGCCGCCGGGCCATCGCCCGCGCCCACTCGGCCACCCACCTGACCCACCAGGCGCTGCGCGACGCCCTCGGCCCGACGGCCGCCCAGGCCGGTTCCGAGAACCAGCCCGGCCGCTTCCGCTTCGACTTCGGTTCGCCGAACGCCGTTCCCGGCGCGGTCCTCACCGACGTCGAGCAGAAGATCAACGAGGTCCTCTCGCGCGAGCTGGAGGTCCACGCCGAGGTGATGCCGATCAACGAGGCCAAGCGCCAGGGCGCCATCGCCGAGTTCGGCGAGAAGTACGGCGAGCAGGTCCGCGTCGTCACCATCGGCGACTTCTCCAAGGAGCTGTGCGGCGGCACGCACGTCGGCAACACCGCCCAGCTGGGCCTGGTGAAGCTGCTCGGCGAGTCCTCCATCGGCTCCGGCGTGCGCCGCATCGAGGCCCTCGTCGGCGTCGACGCGTACAACTTCCTCGCCCGCGAGCACACGGTCGTCGCCCAGCTCCAGGAGCTGGTCAAGGGCCGCCCGGAGGAGCTGCCCGAGAAGATCTCCGCCATGCTCGGCAAGCTGAAGGACGCCGAGAAGGAGATCGAGAAGTTCCGCGCGGAGAAGGTCCTGCAGGCCGCCGCCGGTCTGGTCGACTCCGCCCAGGACATCCGCGGCCTCGCCCTGGTCACCGGCCAGGTGCAGGACGGCACCGGCGCCGACGACCTGCGCAGGCTCGTCCTCGACGTGCGCGGGCGCTTCCCGTCGGACCGCCCGGTCGTCGTCGCCCTGTTCACCACGGCCAACGGCAAGCCGCTGACGGTCATCGCCACCAACGAGGCCGCCCGCGAGCGCGGCCTCAAGGCCGGCGAGCTGGTCCGCACGGCCGCCAAGACCCTCGGTGGCGGTGGCGGCGGCAAGCCGGACGTCGCCCAGGGCGGCGGACAGAACCCGGCCGCCGTCGGCGAGGCCATCGCCGCCGTCGAGCGCCTCGTGGTGGAGACGGCGTGACGATGCGCCGCGGCCGCCGTCTCGCGGTCGACGTCGGGGACGCCCGGATCGGGGTCGCCTCGTGCGACCCCGACGGGGTCCTCGCGACGCCGGTGGAGACCGTGCCGGGACGTGACGTCCCGGCCGCCCACCGGCGGCTCCGCCAGATCGTCGAGGAGTACGAGCCCATCGAGGTCGTCGTGGGCCTGCCCCGCTCGCTCAGCGGGCGGGAGGGTCCGGCCGCCACCAAGGTCCGGGCCTTCGCGCGGGAGATGGCGAAGGGCATCGCACCGGTGCCGGTGCGGCTGGTCGACGAACGGATGACCACGGTCACCGCGACCCAGGGGCTCCGGGCCTCCGGGGTGAAGGCCAAGAAGGGCCGCTCGGTCATCGACCAGGCCGCCGCTGTGATCATCCTTCAGAACGCTCTTGAGTCCGAACGGGTATCAGGTAATCCGCCCGGCGAGGGCGTCGAAGTGGTCATCTGATCGCGATACGGTAACGTTCCGCGCGATGCGGCGGTTTTCGAACAGCTGCCGCACTACGTACGAGGCGGATCGTCCGGAAGCCTCGCGGCTGTTTTGGGGATCGATGACTGAGTATGGCCGGAGCCCCGGCTCCGAACCGTGGCACCCCGGGGACCCGCTCTACGGGGACCAGGGGTGGGAGGGCCAGCAGCAGCAGTACCCGCACGCGCAGCAGGCGAGCCCGTACGGCCAGGCCGGTCACGGCTACGAGGACCCGTACGGTCAGGGCGTCCCCGCAGGTCAGGGCGGTTACCAGGGCGACCCCTACCAGCAGCAGCCGCAGCAGCACTACCCGCAGCAGGGCTACCCGGACGCGCAGTACCCGCAGCAGTACCCGTACCAGCAGCAGGGTCAGCCGCAGCAGCAGTACCAGCAGGAACCTCCGCAGCAGCAGTACCCGCAGGAGTCTCAGCAGCAGCACTACCCGCAGCAGGCCCAGGGCGGTCAGCAGTACGAGACGGGATACCCGGGCGGTTACGACACGCCCGGGAACCTCGGACAGCAGTACGACGGCGGCTGGGAGGCCGGCCAGGCCGCGATGGCCTACGGCACGCCGCCCGCCGATCCGTACGGCGGCCAGAACCCCGACCTCTACGGCACCCCCGAGGCCTATCCGCCGCCCCAGCCCCCCGGCCGCCGCCGGACGCCCCCGGAGCCGGTGGTCGACTGGGCGCCGGAGGAGGAGGCGCGCCCCGAGCCGGAAGAGGAGAAGCACCCCTTCTTCACGGGCGAGGACGAGCCCGGGGACGACGACGCGTACGACGACGAGCCCGCCCGTGGCGGCGGCTCCCGCGGCGACGACCGCGATCGCCGGAGCAAGGCCAAGAAGCGCAAGGGCAAGAACGGCATGGCCTGCCTCGTCGTCGCCCTCGTCCTCGTCGGCGGCGTCGGCGGCATCGGCTACTTCGGCTACCAGTTCTGGCAGGGCGAGTTCGGTGCGGCCCCCGACTACGCGGGTAGCGGCAGCGGCGACGTCCAGGTCGAGATCCCCAAGTCCGCCGGCGGCTACGAGATCGGCAACATCCTCAAGAAGGCCGGCGTGGTCAAGAGCGTCGACGCCTTCGTCTCCGCCCAGCAGAAGAACCCCCGCGGCCTCTCCATCCAGGCCGGCGCCTACACGCTGAAGAAGGAGATGTCGGCGGAGAGCGCGGTCGCGCTCATGCTCGACCCGGCCAGCCAGAGCAACTTCGTCATCCCCGAGGGCCGGCGGAACGTCTGGGTGTACGCGGAGATCGACAAGAAGCTCGCGCTCGAGCCCGGCACGACGCAGGGCATCGCGAAGGCCAAGGCGGACACCCTCGGACTCCCGGACTGGGCCAGGAACCACAAGAACCTGAAGGACCCGCTGGAGGGCTTCCTCTTCCCGGCGAGCTACCCGGTCGCCAAGGGCAACAAGCCCGAGGACGTGCTCCGCAAGATGGTCAGCCGCGCCAACGCCGAGTACACCAAGCTCGACCTGGAGGAGAAGGCCCAGGCGCTCGGCGTCGAGAGCCCCTGGCAGCTCATCACCATCGGCAGCCTCGTCCAGGCGGAGGGCACCTCGCACGACGACTTCCGCAAGATGGCCGAGGTCGTCTACAACCGGCTCAAGCCGTCGAACCCGCAGACCTACGGCGGGCTGGAGTTCGACTCGACGTACAACTACATCAAGAACCAGAGCAAGATCGACCTCTCGCTGACCGAGCTGCGGAAGTACGACAACCCGTACAACACGTACTTCGTGAAGGGGCTGCCGCCCGGCCCGATCGGCAACCCCGGCGTCGAGGCCATGCAGGCCGTGCTGAACCCGACCCACGACGGCTGGTACTACTTCATCTCGATGGACGGCAAGACGTCCCAGTTCACGCGGACCAACGCCGAGCACCAGAAGCTGGTCGACAAGTTCAACGAGTCGAGGAAGAACTGATGGCAGCACGACGGGCGGCGGTCCTCGGATCGCCGATCGCCCACTCGCTCTCCCCGGTCCTGCACCGGGCCGCGTACGCCGAGCTCGGTCTCGCGGACTGGTCCTACGACCGGTTCGAGGTCGACGAGGCGGGGCTGCCGGGCTTCGTCGCCGAGCTGGACGACAGCTGGGCCGGGCTCTCGCTGACCATGCCGCTCAAGCGGGCGGTCATCCCGCTGCTCGACGAGATCAGCGACACGGCCGCCTCCGTGGAGGCGGTCAACACGGTCGTCCTCGGCGAGGACGGCCGCCGCGTCGGCGACAACACCGACATCCCCGGCATGATCGCCGCCCTGCGGGAGCGCGGCGTCGAGAAGGTCGAGTCGGCCGCGGTCCTCGGGGCCGGCGCCACCGCCTCCTCCGCGCTCGCCGCCCTCGCCCGGATCTGCGGCGGACCCGTCACCGCCTACGTCCGCAGCGAAGCCCGCGCCGAGGAGATGCGGGGCTGGGGCGAACGGCTCGGCGTCGAGGTCCGCACGGCCGCCTGGGAGCGCGCCGCCGAGGCGTTCGCCTCCCCGCTCGTCGTCGCCACCACCCCGGCGGGCACCACCGACGCGCTGGCCGCGGACGCCCCGGACGCCGTCGGCACCCTCTTCGACGTCCTCTACGACCCCTGGCCGACCCGCCTCGCCGCCGCCTGGTCCGACCGCGGCGGCAAGGTCGTCGGCGGCCTCGACCTCCTCGTCCACCAGGCCGTCCTCCAGGTCGAGCAGATGACGGGCCGCGTGCCCGCCCCGCTCGGCGCCATGCGGGCGGCGGGGGAGAAGGCCCTGGCGGCCCGCTAGGGCCATGTCACGCAGGGCGCACCACGGGGGACCACGGGGACATGGACGAGACATCGGTACTGGCGTCGCGGTGGGACCTGCCGGTCGGCGCCGGCCGGCTGCTGTGGGCGCTGGTCTTCGGCCATCTGCCGACGTGGGCGCGGTACACCCTCCTCGCCGTCCTCCTCACCCTGCTCGGCCACGCGGTCCTCGGCCGGCTGCGCGACCGCTCGGACGTGACGCGGGACGACGGCGCGCCCGACCCGGACGACGACACGGCGGTCCGTGAGGCCGACGCACCCGACACACCGGCCGACGAACCCGACCAGGCACCTGGCGGACCCGACGCACCGGCCGACGGACCCGGCGCGCCCGCCCGGCAGGGCGACGCACCCGTCCACGAGAGCGGCGCCGGCGTCCGATAGCTGGACCGGAGGGCGGGTCGGGGCTCCGGACGTGGGAGGATCGGGGGCGGCGGGCCAGGGCCGCGCACCCGGCCGCGTCGTCGCAGTGCCCAGGCGCGAGCATGAGGAGCATCGTTGAGCAGGTTGCGTTGGCTGACCGCTGGGGAATCCCACGGACCCGCGCTGGTCGCGACGCTGGAGGGTCTTCCCGCCGGCGTCCCGGTCACCACAGAGCTGGTGGCGGACCACCTCGCGCGGCGACGCCTCGGCTATGGGCGTGGCGCCCGCATGAAGTTCGAGCAGGACGAGATCACCTTCCTGGGCGGTGTCCGGCACGGACTCTCCCTCGGCTCCCCGATCGCCGTCATGGTCGGCAACACCGAGTGGCCCAAGTGGGAGAAGGTCATGTCGGCCGACCCGGTCGACCCCTCGGAGCTCAAGGAGACGGGCCGCAACGCGCCCCTGACCCGGCCCCGCCCCGGCCACGCCGACCTCGCCGGCATGCAGAAGTACGGCTTCGACGAGGCCCGGCCGATCCTGGAGCGCGCCAGCGCCCGGGAGACCGCGGCCCGCGTCGCCCTCGGTGCCGTCGCCCGGTCCTTCATCAAGGAGGCCGCCGGCATCGAGATCGTCTCGCACGTCGTCGAGCTGGCCGCGGCCAAGGCGCCCTACGGCGTCTACCCGGTCCCCGGTGACGTCGAGCGCCTCGACGCCGACCCGGTCCGCTGCCTCGACGCCGACGCGTCGAAGGCGATGGTCGCCGAGATCGACCAGGCCCACAAGGACGGCGACACCCTCGGCGGCGTCGTCGAGGTCCTCGCCTACGGCGTGCCCGTCGGCCTCGGCTCGCACGTCCACTGGGACCGGCGTCTCGACGCCCGCCTCGCCGCCGCCCTCATGGGCATCCAGGCCATCAAGGGCGTCGAGGTCGGCGACGGCTTCGACCTCGCCCGGGTGCCCGGCTCCCAGGCGCACGACGAGATCGTCCGCACCGAGGACGGCATCAAGCGCACCTCCGGCCGCTCCGGCGGCACCGAGGGCGGTCTGACCACCGGCGAGCTGCTGCGCGTCCGCGCCGCCATGAAGCCGATCGCGACCGTGCCGCGCGCCCTCGCCACGATCGACGTCGCCACCGGCGAGGCCACCGCCGCCCACCACCAGCGCTCCGACGTGTGCGCCGTCCCGGCCGCCGGCATCGTCGCCGAGGCCATGGTCGCGCTCGTCCTCGCCGACGCGGTCGTCGAGAAGTTCGGCGGCGACAGCCTCCCCGAGACGCGGCGCAACGTGCGGTCGTACCTCGACAACCTGCACATCCGGTGACCGGCGGTCCCCTGGTCGTCCTCGTCGGGCCCATGGGCTCCGGCAAGTCCACGGTGGGCGCGCTCCTGGCCGAGAAGCTGGGCGCGCCCTACCGGGACACCGACGCCGACATCGTCGCCGCCGAGGGACGCGAGATCTCCGACATCTTCGTCGAGGACGGCGAGGAGTACTTCCGCGCCCTCGAACGGGCCGCGGTCGCCGCGGCGGTCGCCGAGCACGAGGGCGTCCTCTCCCTCGGCGGCGGTGCCGTCCTCGACGACGGCACCCGCGCCCTGCTGACCGGGCTGCCCGTCGCGTACCTCTCGATGGACGTCGAGGAGGCCGTGCGCCGCGTCGGCCTCAACACCGCGCGGCCGCTGCTCGCCGTCAACCCGCGCCGCCAGTGGCGCGAGCTGATGGAGGCGCGCCGCCACCTGTACACCGAAGTCGCCCGGGCCGTCGTCACCACCGACGACCGCACCCCCGACGAGGTCGCGGACGCGGTCCTCTCGGCACTGGATCTGAAGAAGGACGCATGACGGACCAGGAAACGACCCGTATCCACGTCGCGGGCAGCGCGGGCACGGATCCGTACGAGGTGCTGGTCGGCCGCCAGCTGCTCGGGGAGCTCCCCGCCCTCATCGGCACCCAGGCCAAGCGGGTCGCCGTGATCCACCCCGAGGCGCTCGCCGACACGGGCGAGGCGCTCCGCGCGGACCTCGCCGAGCAGGGCTACGAGGCGGTCGCCATCCAGGTGCCGAACGCCGAGGAGGCGAAGACCGCCGAGGTCGCCGCCTACTGCTGGAAGGCGCTCGGCCAGACCGGCTTCACCCGCAGCGACGTCGTCGTCGGCGTCGGCGGCGGCGCCACCACGGACCTGGCCGGCTTCGTCGCCGCGACCTGGCTGCGGGGCGTGCGCTGGATCGCCGTCCCGACCACCGTCCTGGCGATGGTCGACGCGGCCGTCGGCGGCAAGACGGGCATCAACACCGCCGAGGGCAAGAACCTCGTCGGCGCCTTCCACCCGCCGGCCGGGGTGCTCTGCGACCTCGCCGCGCTGGACTCGCTGCCCGTGCACGACTACGTCAGCGGCCTCGCGGAGATCATCAAGGCCGGCTTCATCGTCGACCCGGTGATCCTCGACCTCATCGAGGAGGACCCGCAGGCGGCCCGTACGCCCGCCGGTCCGCACACCGCCGAGCTGCTGGTCCGCTCGATCAGGGTGAAGGCCGAGGTCGTCTCCGGCGACCTCAAGGAGTCGGGCCGCCGCGAGATCCTCAACTACGGCCACACCCTCGCCCACGCCATCGAGAAGAACGAGCGGTACAAGTGGCGCCACGGCGCCGCCGTCTCCGTCGGCATGGTCTTCGCCGCCGAGCTCGGCCGGCTGGCCGGACGCCTCGACGACGCCACCGCCGACCGGCACCGCGCGATCCTGGAGTCCGTCGGCCTGCCGCTGACCTACCGCGGTGACCAGTGGCCCAAGCTGCTGGAGACCATGCGGGTCGACAAGAAGTCCCGCGGCGACCTGCTCCGCTTCATCGTGCTCGACGGGATCGGCAAGCCGACCGTCCTGGAGGGCCCGGACCCGGCGGTGCTGATCGCGGCGTACGGCGAGGTGTCCGCGTGAGCGAGGCGCGTCCGGTCCTCGTGCTCAACGGCCCCAACCTGGGCCGTCTGGGTTCCCGCGAGCCCGACATCTACGGGGCCACCTCGTACAAGGGCCTCGTCGAGTCCTGCCGCACGCTCGGCACGGAGCTCGGCTTCGACGTCGACGTGCGGGAGACCAACGACGAGGGCGAGATGATCCGCTGGCTGCACGAGGCCGCGGACCGCTCGATCCCCGTGGTGATCAACCCCGGCGCCTTCACCCACTACTCGTACGGGATGCGCGACGCGGCCGCCCAGCGGACCGCCCCGCTCATCGAGGTGCACATCTCGAACCCGTACGCCCGGGAGGAGTTCCGGCACACCTCCGTCGTCGCCGCCGTGGCGAGCGGGACGGTGGCCGGCTTCGGGATCGGTTCCTACCGGCTGGCCCTGCGGGCGCTCGCCGAGGAGCTCGACGGCTGACGGGGCACCGGGCGGCGTTCCCGCCCGTTCCCCCTGAGGGGGGCGGGGGCGGTAACGTTCCGGCGTCCACGGTTACCAGAGGCCGACAGGCGTACGAGACGGAGTGGCACCGGATGCAGCACGCAGTGGGGGGTCCGCTGCCATCGCCCGAGCGGCCGGGGCAGGCACCTGAACCCGGCCCCGTCCCCCTTCCGGGAGCGGCGGCCGGACCGGGCGCGGCCACGGGGAGCGGCGCGCCCGGCGCGCATCCCCCCGTACCCCCGGCACCGCCCCTGGGCGGCCCCTATCCGGGCCGTCCGGCCGGCCCGCCGCCGGTCGGCGCACCGTCGCCGGTGACCCCGCCGGCCGCTCCGGTGCCGCCCCCCGCGGCCCCGCTCGCCGGGGCGCCCCACCCGGCCGGCCCGGCCTCCGCCGGGGGACGGCTCGGTGTGCACCCCGCCGCGCAGGCCGGCGGCCCCCCGCACCCGCAGGCTCCGTCCCCGCAGCCCGGCCCGGGGACGCCGGGCTGGGGCTCGCCCGGGGCGATACCCCAGGCCCCGTCCGCGTCCCGCTATCCGGCCGGTCCGCCGCAGCGGGCCGACCTGACCGGTCAGGTCCAGCTGCCGCCGGTGGGCCTCACTCCGGTGCCCTCCCCGGAACACGGGGGGACCGGCACCGCCACGCTCGCCGTCCTGCTGATCGGACCGGCGGGCGCGGGCAAGACGACGGTGGCGCGGCACTGGGCGCAGCGCCGCCGGGTGCCCACGGCCCACATCAGCCTCGACGACGTCCGCGAATGGGTCTGCTCCGGCTTCGCCGACCCGCAGTCGGGATGGAACGAGCATTCGGAGGCGCAGTACCGCCTCGCACGCCGGACCTGCGGCTTCGCCGCGCGCAACTACCTCGCCAACGGCATCTCCTGCATCGTCGACGACGCGGTCTTCCCCGACCGTCCCGTCGTGGGCCTCGGGGGCTGGAAGCGCCACGTCGGGCCCGGCCTGCTGCCGGTGGTCCTGCTGCCGGGCCTGGAGGTCGTCCTGGAGCGGAACGCGGAGCGCAGCGGCAACCGGCGGCTCTCGGACGAGGAGGTCGCCGCCATCCACGGCCGGATGGCCGGCTGGTACGGCTCCGGGCTGCCGATCATCGACAACTCCACCTACGACGTGGAGACCACCGCCCGCGTCCTCGACGACGTCCTGGCCCGCGCGATCGCGAGCCCGCCCACCTGGTGATCCGTCCGTCCACCGGTTCCCGGCCCGCGCCGGCGGCCGGGGGACGGTCCGGGTGGGGCCCGCCGCCGTCCGGCGGTCCGCCGCGGGCGGGGGCCCGCACGGTCGGCGGCGCAGAACAGGCCGCCGCGGCGCCGTGCTCGTAGGCTCGGAGCATGTCACAGGTGTATGCGGACCGCCGTGTACGGCTGCGCGACCGGTGCGCGGCCGCGGGCAGCCCGGCGGCCCTGGTCTCCCGCCCCGCCAACGTCCGCTATCTCGCCGGCGGCTCGCCGCCGGGCGCGGTCCTGCTCGTCGGCCCCGAGCCCGACGCCGACGTGCTCCTCTGCCCCGTCGCCCCCGGCGGGGAGCCGGCCGACGGACGGCTCGACGAGCTGCTGAGACAGCAGGTCCTGCCGACCGGCGGCGGCGACCCGGCCGTCGCGGCCGTCGACCTGGCCCGGCTGGCCGGGGCCGAGGCGCTCGCCGTCGAGGAGCACGACCTCACGGTCGCCCGGCACCGGGCGATGGGCTCCGCCGCCCCCGGACTGCACCTCGCCGACCTCGCCTGCGCCGTGGAGCAGCTCAGGATCGTCAAGGACGAGGACGAGATCGCCTGTCTGCGGATCGCCGCCGAGATCGCCGACCAGGCCCTCGGCGAGCTCCTGGAGTCGATCCTGGTCGGGCGGACCGAGCGGCACCTGGCCCTGGAGCTGGAACGCCGGCTCGTCGACCACGGCGCCGACGGCGCCGCCTTCCCCACCTCCGTGGCCACCGGGCCGCACTCCGGGCGCCGCGGGCACCGGCCGACCGACCGCCGGGTCGAGGAGGGTGATTTCCTCTCCGTCTGCCTCGGCGCGGACTACCGCGGCTACCGCTGCGAGATCGGCCGGACCTTCGTCATCGGCACGACCCCGGACGACTGGCAGATCGAGCTGTACGAGCTCGTCTTCGCCGCTCAGCGGGCCGGGAGGGAGTCCCTGACGCCGGGCGCCGGCTACCGGGACGTGGACCGCGCGGCCCGCCAGATCCTGGACGCGGCGGGGCACGCGGAGGCCGTCGTGCCGCTCATCGGGCACGGGGTGGGGCTCGAAATCGACGAGGACCCGCAGCTCTCACCCTCGGCCATGGGTAAACTGGACGCTTGTGTGCCGGTCACCGTCGAACCGGGGGTCCACCTCCCGGGCCGGGGCGGTGTCCGGATCGATGACACGCTCGTCGTGCGCCAGGAGGCGGACGGCGGACCCGAGCTACTCACCATCACGACCAAGGAGCTGCTCGCGCTGTAAGGCGCGTACGCCTCCACGGTCCCACGTCAGTCCAGGAGATTCCGCAACCGTGGCTTCCACGAACGACCTCAAGAACGGCATGGTGCTCAAGCTCGAAGGCGGCCAGCTCTGGTCCGTCGTCGAGTTCCAGCACGTCAAGCCCGGCAAGGGCCCGGCCTTCGTGCGCACCAAGCTCAAGAACGTGCTGTCCGGCAAGGTCGTCGACAAGACCTTCAACGCCGGCGTGAAGGTCGAGACGGCCACCATCGACCGCCGCGACATGCAGTTCTCCTACATGGACGGCGACTACTTCGTCTTCATGGACATGGAGACCTACGACCAGCTGCACGTCGACCGCAAGTCGGTCGGCGACACGGCCAACTTCCTGATCGAGGGCTTCACCGCCTCGGTCGCGCAGCACGAGGGCTCGGTGCTCTACGTCGAGCTCCCGGCCGCCGTCGTCCTGACGATCGAGCACACCGACCCGGGCGTCCAGGGCGACCGCTCCACCGGCGGCACCAAGCCCGCCAAGCTGGAGACCGGCCACGAGATCCAGGTCCCGCTCTTCGTCACCACCGGTGAGAAGGTCAAGGTCGACACCCGCACCAGCGACTACCTCGGCCGGGTGAACGACTAGCCGTGGCCGCTCGGAGCAAGGCCCGTAAGCGCGCCTTCCAGATCCTCTTCGAGGCCGACCAGCGCGGTGCCTCCGTCCAGGAGGTCCTCGCCGACCAGGTGCGGCACGCGCGGTCGGACGACCGCCAGCCGCCGGTCAGCGACTTCACCATGCAGCTGGTCGAGGGGTACGCGTCCCACGTGACGCGCATCGACGAGCTCATCGCGACCTACGCGGTGGACTGGGACCTCGACCGGATGCCCGTCGCCGACCGGAACATCGTGCGCCTCGGCGCGTACGAGGTCATCTGGGAGGACGGCACGCCGGACGCGGTCGCGATCGACGAGGCCGTCCAGCTCGCCAAGGAGTTCTCCACGGACGAGTCCCCGACCTTCGTCAACGGTCTGCTGGCGCGCTTCAAGGACCTGAAGCCGCGTCTGCGCCGGGACACCGAGGACTGACGTCCTCCAGGCCGTCCCCGGCAGTCGAAGGGGCCCGCAGCACACCTGCTGCGGGCCCCTTCGGCGTCCCCGGGCGCCCTTCCGGCCCCCCGGGGCCCGACGGACCCGCCCGTGGGCGCGTACGGGCCCCGTGGAGGCGTACGGGCCTCGTGGACGCGTACGGGCCCGGTGGGACCCGCACGGGGCCGCGGCGCCGCCACGTCGCCCGCGGGGCGCTGCGCAGGGGGCGGGGAAAAGCACGGGGCCCGTGGACATCGGGTGATGTCCACGGGCCCGGCGGTACGTTTCTGCTCTGACCTGAGAAGGGCAGTGGGGAGGTCAGTTGTCCTCGTGGGCGACCGCGCGCCGCGCGTCCGCGTCCAGGACGCCCCAGCTGATCAGCTGCTCGGTGAGGACCGAGGGGGACTGGTCGTAGATGACGGCCAGGGTGCGCAGGTCGTCCTGGCGGATCGACAGCACCTTGCCGTTGTAGTCGCCGCGCTGCGACTGGATCGTCGCCGCGTAGCGCTGGAGCGGGCCGGCCTTCTCCTGGGGGACGTGCGCCAGGCGCTCCAGGTCCAGGACCAGCTTCGGCGGCGGCTCGGCGGCCCCGCCCGGGGTCGTGCCCGGCAGCAGTTCCTGCACCGGCACACCGTAGAAATCGGCCAGCTCGGCAAGACGCTGCACGGTCACCGCACGGTCACCACGCTCGTACGAGCCGACCACGACGGCCTTCCAGCGGCCCTGGGACTTCTCCTCCACCCCGTGGAGGGAGAGACCCTGCTGGGTGCGGATGGCACGGAGTTTGGCCCCGAGCTGCTTTGCGTATTCGCTGGACATAACGCTCCCGGACGCTGTGACGACATGCGGCTGCGCCGCGCGGCTGGTAACTCACTGTGAGGTTACGCAGCGTTACTCTTTCCCGTCAAGCCGAATGGTCCGTACCGGCCCCTCCCGAGGGACGGCGCCCGGAGTGGCGACCGGGGGTGCGGCCCGTGCCCCCGCCCTCCCCTGGTAGAGTGAACGGCGCAATTCCGACGTCCTTTAAGAACCGTCCCGTGAGGCGGAGAAGGAGGTCCGTTTTCCATGGACACTCAGCAGCAGTACGGCGATGACGCCCGGCCCGTCCTCGAGGCCCCCGACATCGCGCGGGTCCTGACCCGCATCGCCCACGAGATCGTCGAGCGCGCCAAGGGCGCCGACGACGTGGTCCTCCTCGGCATCCCCACCCGCGGCGTCTTCCTCGCCCGCCGGCTGGCCGAGAAGCTCGAATCGATCACCGGCACCAAGATCCCGGTCGGTTCCCTCGACATCACCATGTACCGGGACGACCTGAGGCTGAAGCCGGCCCGCGCCATCGGCCGCACCGAGATCCCCGGCGACGGCATCGACGGCCGCCTCGTCGTCCTCGTCGACGACGTCCTCTTCTCCGGCCGCACCATCCGCGCCGCCCTCGACGCCCTCGGCGACATCGGCCGCCCGCGCGCCGTCCAGCTCGCGGTCCTCGTCGACCGCGGCCACCGCGAACTTCCGATCCGCGCCGACTACGTCGGCAAGAACCTCCCCACGTCGCTGCGGGAGACGGTCAAGGTCCAGCTCGCCGAGGAGGACGGTCGCGACACCGTGCTGCTCGGTGCCCGGCCCTCCTCCTAGCCGGACCGGCTTCCCCGCGGGGGCCGGGGCACCCCCCTGCGCCCCCGCATGCCCTCACACCTCCCCACCACGGAGAGAAACCCCGATGATGCGTCACCTCATCTCGGCCGCCGACCTCACCCGCGACGACGCCGTCCAGATCCTCGACACCGCCGAGGAGATGGCCCGGGTGGCCGACCGGCCCATCAGGAAGCTGCCCACGCTGCGCGGCCGGACCATCTGCAACCTCTTCTTCGAGGACTCCACCCGGACCCGGATCTCCTTCGAGGCCGCCGAGAAGCGCCTCTCCGCCGACGTGATCAACTTCGCGGCGAAGGGCTCCAGCGTCTCCAAGGGCGAGTCCCTCAAGGACACCGCGCAGACCCTGGAGGCCATGGGCGTCGACGCGGTCGTCATCCGGCACGGCGCCTCCGGCGCCCCCTACCGGCTCGCCACCTCCGGCTGGATCGACGCCCCCGTCGTCAACGCCGGCGACGGCACCCACCAGCACCCCACCCAGGCCCTCCTGGACGCCTTCACCATGCGCCGCCGCCTCGTCGGCCGCGACGAGGGCCTCGGCAAGGACCTGGCCGGCCGGCGCATCACGATCGTCGGCGACGTCCTGCACAGCCGCGTCGCCCGCTCCAACGTCGACCTGCTGCACACCCTCGGCGCCGAGGTCACCCTGGTGGCCCCGCCCACCCTGGTCCCCGTCGGCGTCGAGACCTGGCCCTGCGAGATCTCCTACGACCTCGACCGGGTGCTGCCGAAGTCCGACGCGGTGATGATGCTGCGTGTGCAGCGAGAGCGGATGAACGCGGCCTTCTTCCCCACCGAGCGCGAGTACTCGCGCCGCTACGGGCTCGACGGCCACCGGATGGCGAGGATGCCCGAGCACGCCATCGTCATGCACCCCGGCCCGATGGTCCGCGGCATGGAGATCACCGCCGAGGTCGCCGACTCCGACCGCTGCACCGTGATCGAGCAGGTCGCCAACGGCGTCTCGATCCGGATGGCCGTCCTCTACCTGCTGCTCGGCGGCAACGACTCCGCCGCCCCCGCCCCCAGCACCCCCCGCACCGAGGAGAGCAAGTAACCATGAGCAAGATCCTGATCCGTGGTGCGAAGGTGCTCGGCGGCGAGGTGCTGGACGTCCTCGTCGAGGGCGAGACCGTCTCCGGCGTCGGCACCGGCCTCTCCGCCGAGGGCGCCACCGTCATCGAGGCCGAGGGCCTGATCCTGCTGCCGGGCCTCGTCGACCTCCACACCCACCTGCGCGAGCCCGGCCGCGAGGACTCCGAGACCGTCCTCACCGGCACCCGCGCCGCCGCCTCCGGCGGCTACACCGCGGTCTTCGCCATGGCCAACACCCACCCGGTCGCCGACACCGCCGGCGTCGTCGAGCAGGTCTACCGCCTCGGCAAGGAGTCCGGCTACTGCGACGTGCAGCCCATCGGCGCCGTCACCGTCGGCCTGGAGGGCAAGAAGCTCGCCGAGCTCGGCGCCATGCACGACTCCGCCGCCGGCGTCACCGTCTTCTCCGACGACGGCAAGTGCGTCGACGACGCCGTGATCATGCGCCGCGCCCTGGAGTACGTGAAGGCCTTCGGCGGCGTCGTCGCCCAGCACGCCCAGGAGCCCCGCCTCACCGAGGGCGCCCAGATGAACGAGGGCATCGTCTCCGCCCAGCTCGGCCTCGGCGGCTGGCCGGCGGTCGCCGAGGAGTCGATCATCGCCCGCGACGTCCTCCTCGCCGAGCACGTCGGCTCCCGCGTCCACATCTGCCACCTCTCCACCGCCGGCTCCGTCGAGATCGTCCGCTGGGCCAAGTCCCGCGGCATCGACGTCACCGCCGAGGTCACGCCGCACCACCTCCTCCTCACGGACGAGCTGGTCCGCTCGTACAACCCGGTCTACAAGGTCAACCCGCCGCTGCGCACCGAGAAGGACGTCCTCGCGCTGCGCGAGGCGCTGGCCGACGGCACGATCGACATCGTCGCCACCGACCACGCCCCGCACCCCCACGAGGACAAGGACTGCGAGTGGGCCGCGGCCGCCATGGGCATGGTCGGCCTGGAGACCGCCCTCTCCGTCGTCCAGCAGACGATGGTCGAGACGGGCCTCCTCGACTGGGCCGGCGTCGCCGACCGCATGTCCTTCGCCCCCGCCCGCATCGGACGGGCCACCGGCCACGGACGACCCGTCTCGGTTGGTGAGCCCGCGAACCTGACGCTGGTCGATCCGGCTTACCGTGGTGTCGTGGACCCCGCGGACTTCGCCTCCCGCAGCCGCAACACCCCGTACGAGGGTCGTGAGCTGCCGGGACGCGTCACCCACACCTTCCTGCGGGGCCGGGCAACGGTCGTGGACGGGAAGCTGGCGTGACACCACTCATCGCAATCGCCGCACAGGCAGCCGATCAGAAGTCGGCGGAGGTGACCGACTGGGCCGGCAGGATCGGCTGGGTCGCCGGACTGCTGCTCCTCGTCGCCTTCGTCTACTGGCTGATGCGCCAGGGATGGAAGTGGCGCGGCAGCCTCCAGTCGGACCTGCCCGAGCTGCCCGCGGTGCCGCGGGAGCCGGGTGCCGCGACACTGACCCTCAGCGGGCGCTACCACGGGTCCACGACCGCCGGGCAGTGGCTCGACCGGATCGTCGCCCACGGCCTCGGCACCCGCAGCCGCGCCGAGCTCACCCTCACCGACGCCGGGATCACGGTCGTCCGCCCCGGGGCGAACGACTTCCTCATCCCGGCCGACGCCCTGCGCGAGGCCCGCCTCGACAAGGGCATCGCGGGCAAGGTCCTCGCCGAGGGCGGCCTGCTGATCGTCACCTGGACCCACGGCGAGAAGCTGCTCGACTCCGGCTTCCGCTCCGACCGGGCGGCGGAACACACCGCCTGGGTCGAGGCCATCAACTCCATGACCACCACGACGGAAGGCATCGCACGATGACGACCTCCACCCGGGGAACCAGCAAGGTTCCCGCCGTACTCGTCCTGGAGGACGGCCGCATCTTCCGCGGCCGCGCCTACGGGGCCGTGGGGGAGACCTTCGGCGAGGCCGTGTTCTCCACCGGCATGACCGGCTACCAGGAGACCCTCACCGACCCGTCCTACCACCGGCAGGTCGTGGTCATGACCGCGCCGCACGTCGGCAACACCGGCGTCAACGACGACGACCCCGAGTCCGGCCGCATCTGGGTCTCCGGCTACGTCGTCCGCGACCCCGCACGCGTCTCCTCCAACTGGCGGGCCCGGCGCTCGCTGGACGAGGAGCTGGTCCGCCAGGGCGTCGTCGGCATCTCCGGCATCGACACCCGCGCCCTCACCCGCCACCTGCGCGAGCGCGGCGCCATGCGCGTCGGCATCTTCTCCGGCGACGCCTGGACCGGCGTCCGCGACGAGGCGCTGCTCGCCAAGGTGCAGGAGCAGCCGCAGATGAAGGGCGCGAACCTCTCCGCCGAAGTCGCGACCAAGGAGACGTACGTCGTCCCCGCGATCGGCACCAAGAAGTTCACCGTCGCCGCCGTCGACCTCGGCATCAAGGGCATGACCCCGCACCGGATGGCCGAGCGCGGCATCGAGGTCCACGTGCTTCCCGCCACCGCCACCGCCGAGGACATCTACGCGGTGAACCCGGACGGCGTCTTCTTCTCCAACGGCCCCGGCGACCCGGCCACGGCCGACGGTCCCGTCGCCGTCATGCGCGCCGTCCTGGAGCGCCGGACCCCGCTCTTCGGCATCTGCTTCGGCAACCAGATCCTCGGCCGCGCCCTCGGCTTCGGCACCTACAAGCTGAAGTACGGCCACCGCGGCATCAACCAGCCGGTGCAGGACCGCACCACCGGCAAGGTCGAGGTCACCGCGCACAACCACGGCTTCGCCGTCGACGCGCCCCTCGACAAGGTCTCGGACACCCCCTTCGGGCGGGCCGAGGTCTCCCACGTCTGCCTGAACGACCAGGTCGTCGAAGGACTCCAGCTGCTCGACCAGCCGGCCTTCTCCGTCCAGTACCACCCCGAGGCGGCCGCGGGCCCGCACGACGCCGCGTACCTCTTCGACCGCTTCGTATCCCTGATGGAGGCCGAGCGTGCCTAAGCGCACCGATATCCAGTCCGTCCTGGTCATCGGCTCCGGCCCGATCGTCATCGGCCAGGCCGCGGAGTTCGACTACTCCGGCACCCAGGCGTGCCGCATCCTCAAGGCCGAGGGCCTGCGGGTGATCCTGGTCAACTCCAACCCCGCCACGATCATGACCGACCCGGAGATCGCCGACGCCACGTACGTCGAGCCGATCACCCCCGAGTTCGTCGAGAAGATCATCGCCAAGGAGCGCCCCGACGCCCTCCTGCCCACCCTCGGCGGCCAGACCGCGCTCAACACCGCGATCTCCATGCACGAGCAGGGCGTCCTGGAGAAGTACGGCGTCGAGCTCATCGGCGCCAACGTCGAGGCCATCAACAAGGGCGAGGACCGCGACCTCTTCAAGGGCGTCGTCGAGGCCGTCAAGGCCAAGATCGGCTACGGCGAGTCCGCCCGCTCGGTCATCTGCCACTCCATGGACGACGTCCTCAAGGGCGTCGAGACGCTCGGCGGCTACCCCGTCGTCGTCCGCCCCTCCTTCACCATGGGCGGCGCCGGCTCCGGCTTCGCCCACGACGAGGACGAGCTGCGCCGCATCGCCGGCCAGGGCCTCACGCTCTCCCCGACCACCGAGGTGCTCCTGGAGGAGTCCATCCTCGGCTGGAAGGAGTACGAGCTGGAGCTGATGCGCGACAAGGCCGACAACGTCGTGGTCGTCTGCTCCATCGAGAACTTCGACCCGATGGGCGTCCACACCGGCGACTCGATCACCGTCGCCCCGGCGATGACGCTCACCGACCGCGAGTACCAGCGGCTGCGCGACATCGGCATCGCGATCATCCGCGAGGTCGGCGTCGACACCGGCGGCTGCAACATCCAGTTCGCGATCGACCCGGTCGACGGCCGGATCATCGTCATCGAGATGAACCCGCGCGTCTCCCGCTCCTCCGCGCTCGCCTCCAAGGCCACCGGCTTCCCGATCGCCAAGATCGCCGCCCGGCTCGCCGTCGGCTACACGCTGGACGAGATCCCGAACGACATCACGGAGAAGACCCCGGCGTCCTTCGAGCCCACGCTCGACTACGTCGTCGTCAAGGCCCCGCGCTTCGCCTTCGAGAAGTTCCCGCAGGCCGACTCCACCCTCACCACCACCATGAAGTCGGTGGGCGAGGCCATGGCCATCGGCCGCAACTTCACCGAGGCCCTCCAGAAGGCCCTGCGCTCCCTGGAGAAGAAGGGCTCGCAGTTCACCTTCGTCGGCGAGCCCGGCGACAAGGCCGAGCTGCTGCGCGAGGCGGTCCGCCCGACCGACGGCCGCATCAACAGCGTCATGCAGGCCATCCGCGCCGGCGCCACCCCGGAGGAGGTCTTCGACGCCACGAAGATCGACCCGTGGTTCGTCGACCAGCTCTTCCTGATCAAGGAGATCGCCGACGAGCTGGCCGCCGCGGAGAAGCTCGAGCCCGAGCTCCTCGGCGAGGCCAAGCGCCACGGCTTCTCCGACGCCCAGATCGCCGAGATCCGCGGCCTGCGCGAGGACGTCGTCCGCGAGGTCCGGCACGCCCTCGGCGTCCGCCCCGTCTACAAGACGGTCGACACCTGCGCCGCCGAGTTCGCCGCCAAGACCCCGTACTTCTACTCCTCGTACGACGAGGAGAGCGAGGTCGCGCCGCGCACCAAGCCCGCCGTGATCATCCTGGGCTCCGGCCCGAACCGCATCGGCCAGGGCATCGAGTTCGACTACTCCTGCGTCCACGCCTCCTTCGCCCTGAGCGACGCCGGCTACGAGACCGTGATGGTCAACTGCAACCCCGAGACCGTCTCGACGGACTACGACACCTCCGACCGCCTGTACTTCGAGCCGCTGACGCTCGAGGACGTGCTGGAGATCGTCCACGCCGAGACGCTGGCCGGCCCCGTCGCCGGTGTCGTCGTCCAGCTCGGCGGCCAGACCCCGCTGGGTCTGTCCCAGGCGCTCAAGGACAACGGCGTGCCGGTCGTCGGCACCTCCCCGGAGGCCATCCACGCCGCCGAGGACCGCGGCGCCTTCGGCCGGGTCCTCGCCGAGGCCGGCCTCCCGGCCCCCAAGCACGGCACCGCGACCACCTTCGCCGGAGCCAAGGCCATCGCCGACGAGATCGGCTACCCGGTCCTGGTCCGCCCCTCGTACGTGCTGGGCGGCCGCGGCATGGAGATCGTGTACGACGAGGCCCGCCTGGAGTCGTACATCGCCGAGTCCACCGAGATCAGCCCCACCCGGCCGGTCCTGGTCGACCGCTTCCTCGACGACGCCATCGAGATCGACGTGGACGCGCTCTACGACGGCCAGGAGCTCTACCTGGGCGGCGTCATGGAGCACATCGAGGAGGCCGGCATCCACTCCGGCGACTCGGCCTGCGCCCTGCCCCCGATCACCCTCGGCGGCTTCGACATCAAGCGGCTGCGCGCCTCCACGGAGGCCATCGCCAAGGGCGTCGGCGTCCGCGGTCTGATCAACATCCAGTTCGCCATGGCCGGCGACATCCTCTACGTCCTGGAGGCCAACCCGCGCGCCTCCCGGACCGTCCCCTTCACCTCGAAGGCGACCGCGGTGCCGCTCGCGAAGGCCGCCGCCCGCATCTCGCTGGGCGCCACCGTCGCCGAGCTGCGCGCCGAGGGCCTGCTGCCGAAGACCGGCGACGGCGGCACCCTGCCGATCGACGCGCCGATCTCCGTCAAGGAGGCCGTGATGCCCTGGAGCCGCTTCCGCGACATCCACGGCCGCGGCGTCGACACGGTCCTCGGCCCGGAGATGCGCTCCACCGGCGAGGTCATGGGCATCGACGCGGTCTTCGGCACGGCGTACGCCAAGTCGCAGGCCGGCGCCTACGGCCCGCTGCCCACCAAGGGCCGCGCGTTCATCTCCGTCGCCAACCGCGACAAGCGCTCGATGATCTTCCCGGCCCGCGAGCTCGTCGCCCACGGCTTCGAGCTGCTCGCCACCTCCGGCACCGCCGAGGTCCTCAAGCGCAACGGCATCAACGCGACGGTCGTGCGCAAGCTCAGCGAGGGCGAGGGCCCGAACGGCGAGAAGACGATCGTCCAGCTCATCCACGACGGCCAGGTCGACCTGATCGTCAACACGCCGTACGGCACCGGCGGCCGCCTCGACGGCTACGAGATCCGTACGGCCGCGGTGGCCCGCAGCGTCCCGTGCCTGACCACGGTCCAGGCGCTCGCCGCCGCCGTCCAGGGCATCGACGCGCTCAACCGCGGCGACGTCGGCGTCCGCTCGCTCCAGGAGCACGCGGAGCACCTGATCGCGGCACGCGACTAGCAGCCCGTCAGAGGAGGGGGACACCGGCAGGATCTGCGGTGTCCCCCTCGTCATGAGCAGACCCGGACCGGAGCACATGTACAAGTTCTTCTTCAACGTCGTCTTCAAGCGCATGGACCCCGAGGAGGCCCACTACCTGGCCTTCCGCTGGATCCGGCTCGCCGCCCGCGTCCCGGTGCTGCGGACCCTCGTCGCCGCCGTCCTCGCCCCCCGGTACGAGGAGCTGCGCACCGAGGCCCTCGGCCTGCGGATGCACGGCCCCTTCGGGCTCGCCGCCGGCTTCGACAAGAACGCCGTCGCCATCGACGGCATGTCGATGCTCGGCTTCGACCACGTCGAGATCGGCACGGTCACCGGCGAGGCCCAGCCCGGCAACCCCAGGAAGCGCCTCTTCCGGCTCGTCCCGGACCGCGCCCTGATCAACCGCATGGGGTTCAACAACGAGGGCTCCGCCGCCGTCGCCGCGCGCCTGGCCGCCCGCACGCCGGTCTTCCGCACCGTCGTCGGCGTCAACATCGGCAAGACCAAGGTCGTCCCGGAGGCCGAGGCCGCCGCCGACTACGTGAAGTCCACCGAGCGCCTGGCCGCCCACGCCGACTACCTCGTCGTGAACGTCTCCTCGCCCAACACCCCCGGGCTCCGCAACCTCCAGGCCACCGAGTCCCTGCGCCCGCTGCTCACGGCCGTGCGCGAGGCCGCCGACCGCGCGGTCACCGGCCGCCGGGTCCCGCTCCTGGTGAAGATCGCCCCCGACCTGGCCGACGAGGACGTCGACGCGGTCGCCGACCTGGCCCTGGAGCTCGGTCTCGACGGCATCATCGCCACCAACACCACCATCGCGCGCGAGGGCCTCGGCCTGAGGTCCGACCCCGCGCTGGTCGCCGAGACCGGCGGCCTCTCCGGCGCGCCCGTCAAGGAGCGCTCCCTCGCCGTCCTCCGGCGCCTCCACGCGCGCGTGGGCGACCGCCTGGTCCTGGTCGGCGTCGGCGGCATCGAGAACGCCGAGGACGCCTGGCAGCGCATCCTGGCCGGCGCCACCCTGATCCAGGGCTACAGCGCCTTCATCTACGAGGGCCCGTTCTACGCCCGCGCGATCCACAAGGGCCTGGCCGCCCGCCTCGCGGCCTCCCCGTACGCCACCCTCGCCGAAGCCGTCGGCGCCGCCCATCGAAAGGCCGCCCAGTGACCGCCCTCCCGTCGCCCGACCACCGCCCCTCGACGACGCCCTCCGGGCGGCCACTCGCTTTCGGCACCCGTCTGCGCTCCGCCATGGACGACCGCGGTCCGCTCTGCGTCGGCATCGACCCGCACGCCGCCCTCCTCGACTCCTGGGGCCTGGCCGACGACATCGCCGGCCTGGAGCGCTTCACCTTCACCGTCGTCGAGGCGCTCGCCGACACCGTGGCGGTCTTCAAGCCGCAGTCGGCCTTCTTCGAGCGCTTCGGCTCGCGCGGCGTGGCCGTCCTGGAGCGTGCCGTCGCCGACCTGCGGGCGGCGGGCGGCCTGGTCGTCATGGACGCCAAGCGCGGCGACATCGGCTCCACCATGGCCGCCTACGCCGAGACCTTCCTGCGCAAGGACTCCCCGCTCTTCTCCGACGCGCTGACGGTCTCGCCGTACCTCGGCTACGGCTCCCTGAAGCCGGCCGTGGACCTGGCCCGCGAGTCGGGTGCCGGACTGTTCGTGCTGGCCCTCACCTCCAACCCGGAGGGTGCCGAGGTCCAGCGGGCGGTCCGGGAGGACGGCCGGACCATCGGCGCGACCATGCTGGCGCACCTGGCGGCCGAGAACGCGGGGGAGACCCCGATGGGCTCCTTCGGCGCGGTGGTCGGCGCCACCCTGGGCGACCTGTCCGCGTTCGACCTGGACATCAACGGCCCGCTCCTCGCCCCCGGCATCGGCGCCCAGGGCGCGACCCCGGCCGACCTCCCCGCCGTCTTCGGCGCGGCGGTGCGCAACGTGGTCCCGAACGTCAGCCGGGGTGTCCTGCGTCACGGTCCCGACGCGGCCGCTCTGCGGGACTCGGCCGTCCGGTACGCGGACGAGGTCCGGGCGGCCGTCGGCGCCTGACCGGCCTCCGGGCGATCCGATCGGGGTCCCCGGACAAGCCGCAGGTGGGAGCGGCGCGCCCCGTCGGGACGCGCCGTCTCGCCGGACCGTCTCACTCCTTGACGAAAACTTGGCTCAAAACCGGGTCGTTTTGCCGGAAAAGTCCCGGTCGGTCGATGCTGACCAGGACTTTTCCGCTGTTCTCGCTGACGGGAGCGGCCTCGGCCGCTAGTCTCCGGGGCAGAGCAGGCGTTCAGCGACCACTCCGCTGGACGTTGCTCCACTGGTGTGGGGCGCTGGGTTCCTCACCGGTCCGTATCCGACAGATCGACATCCGAGGTGACGTAGGCGTGGCTCTTCCGCCCCTTACCCCTGAACAGCGCGCAGCCGCGCTCGAGAAGGCCGCCGCGGCTCGCCGGGAGCGGGCCGAGGTCAAGAATCGACTCAAGCACTCCGGCGCCTCCCTCCAGGAGGTCATCAAGACCGGCCAGGAGAACGACGTCATCGGCAAGATGAAGGTCTCCGCCCTGCTGGAGTCCCTGCCGGGCGTGGGCAAGGTCCGCGCCAAGCAGATCATGGAGCGCCTCGGCATCTCCGAGAGCCGCCGCGTCCGCGGTCTCGGCTCCAACCAGATCGCCTCCCTGGAGCGAGAGTTCGGCAGCACCGGCGCCTGATCCGGGGACACGCGTCCCGGGCACACCGGTAAAGCTGGAATAATCGCTGCATGGCAGCAGAGGTACGTCCGCGGCTGACCGTGCTCTCCGGCCCCTCAGGGGTCGGCAAGAGCACGGTCGTCGCTCATATGCGCAAGGTCCACCCCGAGGTCTGGCTCTCGGTGTCGGCGACGACACGCAAGCCCCGCCCCGGCGAGAAGCACGGCGTCCACTACTTCTTCGTGACGGACGACGAGTTCGACAAGCTGATCGCCAACGGTGAGCTCCTGGAGTGGGCCGAGTTCGCGGGCAACCGCTACGGCACCCCGCGTGCCGCGGTCCTCGAACGCCTCGACTCCGGGGAGCCCGTCCTCCTGGAGATCGACCTCCAGGGCGCCCGCCAGGTCAAGGACTCCATGGCGGAGTCCCAGCTGGTCTTCCTGGCCCCGCCCAGCTGGGAGGAGCTGGTCCGCCGCCTCACCGGCCGCGGCACCGAGTCCCCCGAGGTCATCGCGCGCCGACTGGACGCCGCGAAGGTCGAGCTGGCCGCCGAGTCGGAGTTCGACACCACGCTCGTCAACACCTCCGTCGAGGACGTCGCACGCGAGCTGCTAACGTTGATGCTGCTGTCATCCGGGGACCTGGACAACAACGGCTGAGGCCGATGGACCCCGCACCTCACGGCATTCCTGATTTTTTCTCCATCTTCGGAAGGTAGAGCGTGTCCTCTTCCATGACTGCGCCCGAGGGCATCATCAACCCGCCGATCGACGAGCTGCTCGAGGCCACGGACTCGAAGTACAGCCTCGTGATCTACGCGGCCAAGCGCGCGCGTCAGATCAACGCGTACTACTCCCAGCTCGGCGAGGGCCTGCTGGAGTACGTGGGTCCGCTCGTCGACACCCACGTCCACGAGAAGCCGCTCTCGATCGCCCTGCGGGAGATCAACGCGGGTCTGCTGACGTCCGAGGCCATCGAGGGCCCGGCTCAGTAAGCACGTATCGCTTGTAACGCTTGTCACCACAGGCCCGGCGGAACATCCGCCGGGCCTGTGGTGTCTCATGGAGTCGTACGCATCCGAGTGCGCGTCCGAGTGCGGGGAGTCGTGGAAGTCGTGGCCAAGCCGAAGGTCGTTCTGGGGGTCAGCGGCGGCATCGCCGCCTACAAGGCGTGCGAGCTGCTGCGCCGGCTCACCGAGTCGGGCCACGACGTCCGGGTGGTGCCGACCGACTCCGCCCTCCACTTCGTCGGGGCCGCCACCTGGTCGGCGCTCTCGGGCAACCCCGTCTCCACCGAGGTGTGGGAGTCCGTCCACGAGGTGCCGCACGTCCGGATCGGCCAGGGCGCCGACCTGGTCGTCGTCGCCCCGGCGACCGCCGACATGCTCGCCAAGGCCGCCCACGGCCTCGCCGACGACCTGCTCACCAACACGCTCCTCACCGCGCGCTGTCCGGTCGTCTTCGCCCCCGCCATGCACACGGAGATGTGGGAGCACCCGGCGACCCAGGAGAACGTCGCGACCCTCCGCCGCCGCGGCGCCGTGGTCATCGAGCCCGCCGTCGGCCGTCTCACCGGCGTCGACACCGGAAAGGGCCGGCTGCCGGACCCCGGGGAGATCTTCGAGGTCTGCCGCCGGATCATCGCGCGCGGCGTCACCGCCCCCGACCTCGCCGGTCGGCACGTCGTGGTCAGCGCGGGCGGCACCCGCGAGCCCCTCGACCCCGTCCGCTACCTGGGCAACCGCTCCTCCGGCAAGCAGGGCTACGCCCTCGCGAAGGCGGCCGCGGCCCGCGGCGCCCGGGTGACCCTGGTCGAGGCGAACACCGGCATCCCCGATCCCGCCGGCGTCGACGTCGTCCACGTCGGCACCGCCGTCCAGCTCCGCGAGGCCGTGCTCAAGGCCGCCGCGGACGCCGACGCCGTGGTGATGGCCGCCGCCGTCGCCGACTTCCGCCCGGCCGTCTACGCCGCCGGGAAGATCAAGAAGAAGGACGACGGGGGCGCGCCCACCGTCGAGCTGGTCCGCAACCCCGACGTCCTCGCCGAGCTGTCCGCCGAGCGCGCCGCGCCCGGACAGGTCGTCGTGGGCTTCGCCGCCGAGACGGACGACGTCCTCGCCAACGGCCGGCAGAAGCTCCGCCGCAAGGGGTGCGACCTGCTCGTCGTCAACGAGGTGGGGGAGCGCAAGACCTTCGGCTCCGAGGAGAACGAGGCCGTCGTCCTCGCCGCGGACGGCGCCGAGACCCCCGTGCCGTACGGACCGAAGGAAGCGCTCGCCGAGACGGTCTGGGACCTGGTCCTGCCGAGGCTGCGCGCCGCTCGCTGACGGGTGACCCCCGGGGGCGCGAAGGTGACACACGGACGGGGGAATCGCCGACGTCCGAGTGACGTGCGTCCCACCGAACGGGCGGTTCCGCCCCCGTCCCCCCGCGATTCCACCCGTACGGAGGCATTCGCCAGGCGAGACACCTGGTCCACAGCCCGACCACGACCGATAGACTGTTCGTGGAACGTCGCGGGGCGCAGCCCCCTGCCGGTCCGCGTCACGAGTAGCCAGCAGCCGCTGCAACCCCAGGGAGCGTTGTGTCCCGTCGTCTGTTCACCTCGGAGTCCGTCACCGAGGGTCACCCCGACAAGATCGCTGACCAGATCAGCGACACCATCCTCGACGCACTGCTGCGGGAGGACCCCACCTCGCGCGTCGCCGTCGAGACGCTGATCACGACCGGCCTCGTGCACGTCGCCGGCGAGGTGACCACCAAGGCGTGGGCGGACATCCCGACCCTCGTCCGGAACAAGATCCTGGAGATCGGTTACGACTCCTCCAAGAAGGGCTTCGACGGCGCCTCCTGCGGCGTCTCGGTGTCCATCGGATCCCAGTCCCCGGACATCGCCCAGGGTGTCGACACCGCGTACGAGAAGCGCGTCGAGGGTGACGAGGACGAGCTCGACAAGCAGGGCGCCGGCGACCAGGGCCTGATGTTCGGCTACGCGTCGGACGAGACCCCCGAGCTCATGCCGCTGCCGATCCACATCGCGCACCGGCTCTCCCGCCGCCTCACCGAGGTCCGCAAGAACGGCACCATCCCGTACCTGCGCCCCGACGGCAAGACCCAGGTCACCATCGAGTACGACGGCGACAAGGCCGTCCGCCTCGACACGGTCGTCGTCTCCTCGCAGCACGCCTCCGACATCGACCTGGAGTCGCTGCTCGCGCC
Source organism: Streptomyces sp. NPDC104202 (assembly GCF_055584185.1). Lineage (NCBI taxonomy): Bacteria > Bacillati > Actinomycetota > Actinomycetes > Kitasatosporales > Streptomycetaceae > Streptomyces > Streptomyces sp. NPDC104202. Next base: position 49,317 of record NZ_JBVJMN010000027.1, read on the forward strand.
CGACATCCGCGAGTTCGTCGTCGAGCACGTGCTCAAGCAGCTCGTCGAGGACGGCATCAAGCTCGACACCGACGGCTACCGCCTCCTGGTGAACCCGACCGGCCGCTTCGAGATCGGCGGCCCGATGGGCGACGCCGGCCTCACCGGCCGCAAGATCATCATCGACACCTACGGCGGCATGGCCCGCCACGGCGGCGGCGCCTTCTCGGGCAAGGACCCGTCCAAGGTCGACCGCTCGGCCGCCTACGCCATGCGCTGGGTCGCCAAGAACGTCGTCGCCGCCGGCCTCGCCTCGCGCTGCGAGGTCCAGGTCGCCTACGCGATCGGCAAGGCCGAGCCCGTCGGTCTCTTCGTCGAGACCTTCGGCACCCACAGCATCGAGACCGAGAAGATCGAGAACGCCATCGCCGAGGTCTTCGACCTCCGCCCGGCCGCGATCATCCGCGACCTCGACCTGCTCCGCCCGATCTACTCCCAGACCGCCGCCTACGGCCACTTCGGCCGCGAGCTGCCGGACTTCACCTGGGAGCGCACCGACCGCGTCGACGCCCTGCGCAAGGCCGCCGGGCTCTAGGTCCCGCACCGCGCGAACGAAGCCCGGCACCCCTCCACGGGGTGCCGGGCTTCGGCCGTGCCCGGCTGTCGGTGGCGTCTGGTAGGTATGGGGCTGTGAGCAGCGAGAACGAGAAGTCCGACGAACCCGAGCAGCTCGCGCTCATTCGGGAGACCGTCCGGACCGCGAAGGTGCCGCGCGCCAAGCCGCGGACCTGGCGGGGCGCCGCGCTGGCCAAGGAGCTGCCGGTCGCCCGGGTCGTGGTGAACAGGGGTGCGCTCCACCTCGACCAGTTCTTCGACTACGCGGTGCCCGAGGAGCTCGACGAGGCGGCCCGCCCCGGGGTCCGGGTCCGCGTGCGGTTCGGCGCCGGCGCCCACCAGGTCAAGAACGGGCGGAGGGAGGGCGGCCGGCTCATCGACGGCTTCCTCGTCGAGCGCCGGGCCACCTCGGACTACTCGGGGCCGCTGGCCGCCCTCGCCGACGTCGTCTCGCCCGAACCGGTCCTCGGACCCGAACTGCTCGGCCTCGCCCGCGCCGTCGCCGACCGGTACGCGGGCAGCCTCGCCGACGTGCTCCAGCTCGCCGTGCCGCCGCGCAGCGCCCGCGCCGAGGGCCGCCCCTCGCCGGCTCCGCTGCCCCCGCCCGCCCCGCCGGAGCCGGGCAGTTGGACGCGGTACGACCGGGGGCCGGCGTTCCTGGACTCCTTGGCCCGCGGCGGAGCGCCCCGGGCCGTCTGGAACGCGCTCCCGGGACCCCACTGGGCCGAGGAGATCGCCCGGGCCGTCGCCGCCACCCTCGCGTCCGGCCGGGGCGCGCTCGTCGTCGTCCCGGACGGCCGGGCCGCCGGCCGCGTCGACGCGGCGTTCACCGCCGTCCTGGGGGAGGGGCGCCACGCCCTGCTGACCGCCGAGGCCGGGCCGGAGAAGCGGTACGGGCAGTGGCTCGCCGTGCGGCGCGGAGCGGTCCGGGCCGTCGTCGGCACCCGCGCGGCGATGTTCGCGCCCGTACGGGACCTCGGGCTCGTCGCCCTGTGGGACGACGGCGACGGCAGCCACAGCGAACCGCACGCCCCGCAGCCGCACACCCGCGAGGTGCTGGTCCTGCGTGCCGGGCAGGACCGGTGCGCCTTCCTCCTCGGCTCCACCGGCTGCACCGTCGAGGCCGCCCAGCTCGTCGAGTCCGGGTGGGCCAAGGCGCTCACCGCCGGACGCGAGCAGGTCCGCAGGTCCGCCCCGCTGATCCGCACGGTCGGCGACGGCGAACTCGCTCGCGACGAGGCCGCGCGCGCCGCCCGGCTGCCCTCCCTGGCCTGGCAGACCGTGCGGGAGGGACTCAGGACGGGCCCGGTGCTCGTCCAGGTGCCCCGCCGGGGGTACGTGCCCCGGCTGGCCTGTGAGCGCTGCCGGACCCCCGCCCGCTGCCGTCACTGCGCCGGGCCCCTGGAGGCGCCCGAGCAGCAGGAGCTGCGGTGCGGCTGGTGCGGCCGGGGAGCCCCCGACTGGCACTGTGTGGAGTGCGGCGGCCACCGGCTGAGGGCCCAGGTCGTGGGCGCGCGCCGGACGGCCGAGGAGCTGGGCCGCGCGTTCCCCGCCGTGCCCGTACGGACCTCCGGACGCGACCACGTCCTGGACAGTGTGCCCGGCCGCCCCGCGCTTGTCGTCTCCACGCCCGGCGCCGAACCCGTCGCCGACGGCGGCTACGCGGCGGCGCTGCTCCTCGACGGCTGGGCCATGCTCGGCCGGCCCGACCTGCGTGCCGGGGAGGAGGCGCTGCGCCGCTGGATCGACGCGGCGTCCCTGGTCCGCGGACAGCCCGAGGGCGGCACGGTCGTGGTCGTCGCGGAGCCGACGCTCCGGCCGGTGCAGGCCCTGGTCCGCTGGGACCCGGTCGGGCACGCGCAGCGGGAGCTGGCGGAGCGGGCCGAACTGGGCTTCCCGCCGGTCTCCCGGATGGCGGCGGTGACCGGCCCGCCGGACGCCGTCGAAGGATTCCTGGCCGCCGCCGCGCTCCCCGCGGACGCCGAGGTGCTGGGTCCGGTGCCGCTGCCCGTGGTCCGTCCCGGCGGCCCGCGCAGGCCCGGTGACGCGCCGCCGGGCGAGCAGTGGGACCGCGCCCTGGTCCGGGTCCCGCCGGGCAGCGGCGCCGCCCTGGCGACGGCCCTCAAGCAGGCCCGGGCCGCCCGGACGGCGCGCGGCGGCGGGGAGCCGGTCCGCATCCGCGTCGACCCGCCGGACATCGGCTGACGTCCGCCCGGAGCGGGCGGACACGCGACGGCCGTCCGTTCCCCGGGGGAACGGACGGCCGTCGGACGGGCGGGTCAGCCGTTGCGCGGGCCGGGGAAGGCCGGCGGGCGCGGGTCCTCGCGGAGGGTGGCGCTGCCCGAGGTGGGCTGCGGGGGCATCGAACGGGCGGCGGGGACCGAGGGGAGCGTGCGGGTCGTGCCCGGCTCCACGGTGTGCTCCTGCTCCACGGGCCCGCCCTGCGGCTGGGGGCTGCGGCGGGCGCCGTAACGGCGGTGGACGGCCTGCTTGGTGACCCCGAGCGCGGAACCGACCGCGTCCCACGAGAAGCCGAGCGAGCGGTCGAAGTCGACCGCCGCGGTCACCAGGGTCTCGACGCTGTCCCGCAGCTCCTGGGCGAGCCGTACGGTGGGGGCGGGCGCGCGCCCGTAGACGACGAAGCCCGTCGACGGGCCGGAGCGGCGAGGGCGGTAGACATTGCCCAGCTGGGCCGTGAGCGTGCGCAGTGCGTCCACCTGCCGCCGGACCCGCTCGATGTCCCGCACCAACAGATGCAGACTCGCCCGGGCTTGGGCGTCGTGGGTTGCGTGGTCGGCCATGTGAAAGCCTCTCGAACCGGCGTGTGTAAGGGGGCGGGCCGCAGGGGGCGGCGGCCCGGATTCGGTCAATCTCTCTTGACCAACGCGCCACCGGGAGTTGGGTCACGCTGCGGGGGCGTACACGCATATGCGCGGGGCGCTCGTCCTTCCGTACGCCCCCTGACGCCCCGCCGCCTAGACTGGTGCGTCGCTCGCAACGCCCCCGGACAGACAGGCAGTCGCCACCCATGAAGCTCGTCTTCGCAGGCACCCCCGAGGTCGCCGTACCCGCACTGGACGCCCTGATCGCCTCCGGCCGGCACGAGGTGGCCGCCGTGGTCACCCGGCCGGACGCCCCGGCGGGACGCGGCCGGCGTCTGGTCGCCAGCCCGGTGGCGCAGCGGGCGGAGGAGGCCGGGATCGAGGTCCTCAAGCCCGCCAGGCCCAGGGACGAGGACTTCCTCGCCCGGCTGCGGGAGATCGCCCCGGACTGCTGCCCGGTCGTCGCCTACGGCGCGCTGCTGCCCAAGACCGCCCTCGACGTCCCGGCCCGGGGCTGGGTCAACCTGCACTTCTCGCTGCTGCCCGCGTGGCGGGGCGCGGCCCCCGTGCAGCACTCCCTGATGGCCGGCGACCAGGTCACCGGCGCGTCCACCTTCCAGATCGAGGAGGGGCTCGACTCGGGTCCGGTCTACGGCGTCGTCACCGAGGACATCCGCCCCACCGACACCAGCGGCGACCTGCTGACCCGCCTCGCCTTCGCGGGCGCCGGACTGCTCTCCGCGACCATGGACGGCATCGAGGACGGCACCCTGCACGCCGTCCCGCAGCCCGCCGAGGGCGTCACCCTCGCCCCCAAGATCCAGGTCGAGGACGCCCACGTCGACTTCGCGACCCCCGCGCTGCGGGTGGACCGGGTGGTCCGCGGCTGCACCCCGGCCCCCGGCGCGTGGACCCTCTTCCGCGGCGAGCGGCTGAAGCTGATCCAGGTCACCCCGCTGCCGGACCGCACCGACCTGGCGCCCGGCGAGCTCGCCGTGGGCAAGAACAACGTGTACGCCGGCACCGGCTCGTACGCCGTCGAACTGCTCTGGGTCCAGCCGCAGGGCAAGAAGCCGATGAAGGCCGCCGACTGGGCCCGCGGGGTCCGGATCGCCGCCGGCGAGCGCCTGGGCGCCGAGGCGTAGGCCGCCCTCCGGCGCGGGCGGGGGCGCGGCGGACGTAGGCTGGGAGCTGCCGGCCGCTTCGGGGCCGGCACGTTCGACCTCGTCATTTCGTCACGCGGAGCACCTTTGAGCGAGCAGGCACGTCGCCGTCCCCACAAGCCCTACCGGCGGCCCCAGAAGGACCCCGTCCGGATGCTCGCCTTCGAGGCGCTGAGGGCGGTGGACGAGCGGGACGCCTACGCCAACCTGGTGCTGCCCCCGCTGCTGAGGAAGGCCCGCGAGAAGGGCGACTTCGACGGCCGGGACGCGGCGCTCGCGACCGAGCTGGTCTACGGCACGCTGCGCCGCCAGGGCACGTACGACGCGATCATCTCGGCCTGCATCGACCGGCCGCTGCGCGAGGTCGACCCGCCCGTCCTCGACGTCCTGGCCCTCGGCGCGCACCAGCTGCTCGGCACCCGCATCCCCACCCACGCCGCGGTCTCCGCCAGCGTGGAGCTGGCCCGCGTGGTGCTCGGCGACGGCCGGGCCAAGTTCGTGAACGCCGTGCTGCGGAAGATCTCGCAGCAGGACCTCGACGCCTGGGTGGCACAGGTCGCCCCCGCCTACGACGCGGACCCCGAGGACCACCTCGCCGTCGTCCACTCGCACCCCCGCTGGGTCGTCTCGGCGCTCTGGGACTCCCTCGGCGGCGGCCGCGCCGGCATCGAGGACCTCCTGGAGGCCGACAACGAGCGGCCCGAGGTCACCCTCGTCGCCCGGCCCGGCCGCGCCACCACCGAGGAGCTCGCGGCGGCCACCGAGACCCTGCCGGGCCGCTGGTCCCCGTACGCCCTCCGGATGGCCGAGGGCGGCGAGCCCGGCGCCATCGAGGCCGTGAAGGAGGGCCGGGCGGGCGTCCAGGACGAGGGCAGCCAGCTCGTCGCGATCGCCCTGGCGAACGCGCCGGTGGAAGGCTCCGACACGCGGTGGCTCGACGGCTGCGCGGGCCCCGGCGGCAAGGCGGCCCTGCTCGCCGCCCTCGCCTCCGAGCGCGGCGCCGCCCTGCTCGCCTCCGAGAAGCAGCCGCACCGCGCCCGGCTCGTCGAGCGCGCCCTCGCCGGCAACCCCGGCCCCTACCAGGTGATCGCCGCCGACGGCACCCGGCCGCCGTGGCTGCCCGGCTCCTTCGACCGCGTCCTGATGGACGTGCCCTGCTCCGGCCTGGGCGCCCTGCGCCGCCGGCCCGAGGCCCGCTGGCGCCGCCGTCCCGAGGACCTGGACGGCTTCGCGCCGCTCCAGCGCGGGCTGCTCACCGAGGCGCTGCGGGCCGTGCGCGTCGGCGGCGTCGTCGGCTACGCCACCTGCTCGCCGCACCTGGCCGAGACGCGGGTGGTGGTCGACGACGTCCTGAAGAAGGTCGGCGGCGCGGAGCTCATCGACGCCCGCCCGCTGCTGCCCGGCGTCCCGGCGCTCGGCGACGGCCCCGACGTCCAGCTGTGGCCGCATCTCCACGGCACCGACGCGATGTACCTGGCGCTGCTGCGCCGCACGCACTGACCGCAATCTCCCGGTCCGTCCCGGTCCAGCCTCGTCGCTTCGTACCGAAATTGGTCTGGACCGACATCGAAACCGCTCAGCGGCAAAGAAGTACCCAAGAACGTGGGAGGCTTGGCACATGGCGCAGATCAACCCCAGCATCCTGTCCGCCGACTTCGCCCGGCTCGCGGACGAGGCGAAGGCCGTCCACGGTGCCGACTGGCTGCACGTCGACGTGATGGACAACCACTTCGTGCCCAACCTGACGCTGGGCGTGCCGATCGTCGAGTCGCTGGCCCGTGCGACGGACACCCCGCTCGACTGCCACCTGATGATCGAGAACCCGGACCGGTGGGCCCCGCAGTACGTGGAGGCGGGCGCCGGTTCGGTGACCTTCCACGTCGAGGCGGCAGCCGCGCCGGTCCGGCTGGCGCGGGAGATCCGTGCCAAGGGCGCCCGCGCGTCCATGGCGCTGCGCCCCGCCACGCCGATCGAGCCCTACGAGGACCTGCTCCCCGAGCTCGACATGCTGCTGATCATGACCGTCGAGCCCGGCTTCGGCGGCCAGGCGTTCCTCGACATCATGCTGCCCAAGATCCGCCGGACCCGGGAGCTGATCTCCAAGCACGGTCTGGAGCTCTGGCTCCAGGTCGACGGCGGGGTCGCCGAGTCCACCATCGAGCAGTGCGCCGAGGCCGGCGCCGACGTCTTCGTCGCGGGTTCCGCGGTGTACGGCGCGGCGGACCCGGCCGCGGCCGTCGCCTCGCTGCGGGCCCGCGCGGAGGCCGCGACGGCCACCGCCGCGTGGGCGTGTGGCCACTGAGCCTCCGGCGGATGAACGCGGCCCGTCGGGCCGCCGACAGGACTGATCAAGGCCCGCCGGATCTGACAGGATGAACGGCGAGCCAGAGTGTGAACGACAGCCGTACGTGAACAGCGGTACGTGAACAGCAGTGAGGAGATCGCGGTGGCGGGAATGTCGGCGGGACGGTCAGCCCTGCGGATGGGCCCCGCGGAGCTGGTGCAGGCGGCGGCCATGGCCCGCCGCTTCTACCTCGAGGGCAAGTCCAAGATCCAGATCGCCGAGGAGTTCGGCGTCAGCCGCTTCAAGGTGGCCCGGGTCCTGGAGACCGCCCTGGAGCGCGACCTCGTACGGATCGAGATCCGCGTGCCGGCCGAGCTGGACGCCGAGCGCTCCGACGCGCTCCGCGCCCGCTACGGGCTCCGTCACGCCGTCGTCGTCGAGTCCCCGGCGGAGGGCGACGACGAGTCGCCGGACCCGGAGAACCTCGGCGAGGTCGCGGCCGACCTCCTCGGCGAGCTGGTCACCGAAGGCGACGTCCTGGGCCTGGCCTGGGGCCGTTCCACCATCCACATGGCGGCGGCCCTCGACCGGCTGCCCCCGTGCACCGTCGTCCAGCTCACCGGTGTGTACGACGCCGGGACCGCCGAGCGCGGCTCGGTCGAGGCCGTGCGGCGCGCCGCCCAGGTCTCCGGCGGCGAGGCCCACCCGATCTACGCGCCCATGCTGCTGCCCGACCCGGCCACCGCGGCCGCGCTGCGCAGCCAGACCGGCATCGCGCGGGCCTTCGAGTACTTCGACAAGGTCACCGTCGCCTGCGTCTCCATCGGCTCCTGGGAGCCGGGCATCTCCACCGTCCACGACATGCTCTCCGACGCCGAGCGGGCCCACTACGCCTCGCTGGGCGTCGCCGCCGAGATGTCGGCGCACCTCTTCGACGCCGAGGGACGCCGGGTCGGCCGCGACCTGGGCGAGCGCTGCATCACCGTCGAGGCCGACCGGCTGCGCCGCATCCCCGAGGTCGTCGCGATCGCGGGCGGTCAGCGCAAGGCGGCGGCGATCGGGGCGGTGCTCCGCTCCGGACTCGTCACCAGCCTGGTGACGGACCGCGCCGCGGCCGACTACCTCCTCACCGAGTCCAGCCCCGGCACCCACCCGGCCCTCGACCGCACGGACCCCGACGGGCGCTGACGGCGCCCCGCCGCTCCGCTCCGCGCACCGGGCCCGACCGCCCGGTGCGCCGCCGCATCCGCCGCCGGCCGTCCCCTGACCGGGGCCGGTGGGCCCGCCACGCCCCCGCCCGGCGCGCCGTGGGCACCGGTGGTCCCGGCGGGCCCGGCGCGCCCGTCCGGCGGGCCGTACGCCCCGGTGGCAGCATCGGCTCATGATCCTCAGGTGCGCGCGGGCCGCGCTCGCGCTGCTCGCCGGCGCCTCCCTCCTCCTCACCGGCTGCTCGCCCGGCGAGGACGCCCCCACCCCGCGCGGCGGGACGACGGTGTCGTCCCCGTCGGCACCCGGGACGGCCACACCGTCCCGGGCCTCCACGCTCCCGGTGGTGCGCGCCGCCGACCTCCCTCCCGAGGCGCGGCGGACGCTGGCCCTGATCGAGGCCGGCGGGCCCTTCCCGTACGCCAGGGACGGGGCCGTCTTCGGCAACTTCGAGCGGATCCTGCCGCAACGGCCGCGCGGGCACTACCACGAGTACACCGTCCGCACCCCCGGCGCGCGCGACCGCGGGGCCCGGCGCATCGTGACCGGGCGGAGCGGGGAGACGTACTACACCGACGACCACTACCAGAGCTTCCGGGAGGTGGTCGCACCGTGAACGCGACCCGCCCCACGGGCCACGAGGCCCCCGACCTCTCCCGCCCCGTCGTGCTCGACCTGCACGGGGTCACCGACAAGACCGGCTTCATGAACCGCTGCGTGCGCGCGCTCCCGCTGCCCGTCGGGTTCGGCCGCAACTGGGACGCCCTCGCCGACTCCCTCGCCGATATGCGCCGACCCATGGCGATCGTGGTCACCGGCTGGCAGGCTTACGAGGAGGCCAGCCCGGACGAGTGGGCGACCGCCGAGGAGGTGTTCTCCGCGGCGGCCCGCGCGAGCGTCCACGGCCTCGCCGTCCTCCTCTCCCTCGGCGGTTTGGAGGAACCGACAGACGCGCCCCCGCAAGGCTCGGACGATCCGCCCGCAGCACCCCACGCCCCTGACGTGGGACAATGAACTACGTGCTTTTTCCCCTGGCTGAAATGCCTAGGGGCCGATCCGAACGACTGGGATGTCAGCACGTGCGTTTCCTCAATGACGTCAAGCCGCCCTACGACCTGACGTACGACGATGTCTTCATGGTGCCGAGCCGCTCGGCCGTCGGTTCCCGCCAGGCGGTGGACCTCTCCTCGCCGGACGGGACCGGGACCACGATCCCGCTGGTCGTGGCGAACATGACCGCGATCGCCGGCCGCCGGATGGCCGAGACGGTGGCCCGCCGCGGCGGTCTCGTCGTCATCCCCCAGGACATTCCCATCGAGGTCGTCACCGACGTCATCACCTGGGTCAAGAGCCGCCACCACGTGCTGGACACCCCGATCGTCCTGGAGCCCCACCAGACCGTCGCCGACGCGCTGTCGCTGCTGCCCAAGCGGGCCCACGACGCCGGCGTCGTCGTCGACGAGAACCGCCGCCCGGTGGGCGTCGTCACCGACGCCGACCTCTCGGGCGTGGACCGCTTCACCCAGCTCTCCGAGGTCATGTCCAAGGACCTGCTGCTCCTGGACGCCGACATCGACCCGCGCGAGGCGTTCAACACGCTCGACGCCGCCAACCGCCGCTACGCCCCGGCCGTGGACGCCGACGGCAAGCTCGTCGGCATCCTCACCCGCAAGGGCGCCCTGCGCGCGACCCTCTACAGCCCCGCCGTGGACGCCCGGGGCAAGCTGCGGATCGCGGCCGCCGTCGGCATCAACGGCGACGTGGCGGGCAAGGCCAAGCAGCTCCTCGACGCGGGCGTCGACACGCTCGTCATCGACACCGCGCACGGCCACCAGGAGTCGATGATCAGCGCGATCCGCACCGTGCGGGCGCTCGACCCGCAGGTCCCGATCGTCGCCGGCAACATCGTCGCCGCCGAGGGCGTCAAGGACCTCGTCGAGGCGGGCGCGGACATCATCAAGGTCGGCGTGGGCCCCGGTGCCATGTGCACCACCCGCATGATGACCGGCGTCGGCCGCCCGCAGTTCTCGGCCGTCCTCGAGTGCGCCGCCGAGGCCAGGAAGTACGGCAAGCACGTCTGGGCCGACGGCGGTGTCCGGCACCCGCGCGACGTCGCCATGGCGCTCGCCGCCGGCGCGTCCAACGTGATGATCGGCTCCTGGTTCGCCGGGACGTACGAGTCCCCGGGCGACCTCCAGCAGGACGCCAAGGGGCGGTTCTACAAGGAGTCCTTCGGCATGGCCTCCGGCCGCGCCGTGAAGAACCGCACCAGCGACGAGTCCGCCTACGACCGCGCCCGCAAGGCGCTCTTCGAGGAGGGCATCTCCACCTCGCGCATGTTCCTCGACCCGGCCCGCCCGGGCGTCGAGGACCTGATCGACTCGATCATCGCGGGCGTCCGCTCCTCCTGCACCTACGCCGGTGCCGGCTCCCTCGCGGAGTTCGAGGAGAAGGCCGTCGTCGGCGTCCAGTCCGCCGCCGGCTACGCCGAGGGCAAGCCGCTGCACGCCAGCTGGAGCTAGTCACTCCGCGCCGTACGCCGTGGGCCCCCGGGACATCCCTCCCGGGGGCCCACGGCGTTCCCGTACCGTCGGCGCATGGACCATGTGGAGATCCGGCCCTGCCGTGCCGAGGACGTCGACCCGCTCGGCCGCCACCTGCCGACGCCCGGCGCCCCCACCCGCCACGCCGACCGCTTCGCGCGCCAGGAGGCCGGGCGGGGCACCTATCTGATCGCCTGGCGGGACGGCATCCCGGTCGGCAACGGGCAGGTCCGCTGGGACGGCTGCGCGGCGCCCGAGGTACGGGCCGTGCTGGGCGACTGCCCCGAGTTCAACGGCCTGGACGTGGTGGCGGAGCTGCGGGGGCGGGGCATCGGCACGGCCCTGGTCCGCGCCGCCGAGGAGCTGGCCCGGGCGCGCGGCCGGGCCGCCCTCGGCCTCGGCGTGGCCCACGACAACACCCGGGCCGCGGCGCTGTACGCCCGCCTGGGCTACACACCGGTGACGGAGTACACCGACCGCTACACCTCGACCGACCCCCGCGGGCGGACCCGGCACCACGCCGACGCCGCCACCTTCCTCGTCAGGACGCTGGTGCCGGCGGCGGACTGACCGCGCGCGCCCACGGTCCCAGCGCCTCCGCCACGGCCGCCGCGATCCGGGCGTGGCCCGCGTCGTCGGGGTGCAGCCCGTCCGCCAGGTGCTCCGGGCCCAGGAGCGGCCTCCCGGAGAGGACGCGCAGCCTCCCGTCGCCCTCGGCCGCCAGGTCGCGGCCCGCGCGCTCCATGGCCCGGCGCAGCTCCGTCAGGGTGGCGCCCAGGGCGTTGCGGGTGTGCTCGGCCTCCGGGCGCAGGACGGGCGAGACGATCAGCAGCGGGGTGTCCGGATGCCCCCGGCGGACCAGTCCGACGAAGGCCCGGACGGTCGCGTACAGCCAGTCGGCCGTCGCCGGCGCCCGGGACCAGCAGTTGGTGCCGAAGGCCAGGGTGATCAGTTCTCCCGGCAGCCGGGCCAGGTGCTCGGCGAGCGGCAGTTCGCCGCGCGCCCCGCCCGCGTACCCCAGGTTCACCGGGTCGAGGCCGAGGCGCCGGCCCGCCGTGGCGGGCCAGGAGTGCGCCGGGCGGGTCGACCACCAGCCCTCGGTGATGGAGTCGCCGTGGACGAGCCAGCGGGGCCGGGCCGGCGCGGGGGAGAGGGCGCCGCCGACGGCCCGCAGGGCGACCGGGACCGGGGCCTGGTTCTCCGGGAGGTGGACGGCGAAGACACCGCCCTCCGCGGGCAGCGGGAGTGTGACGGTGGCCTCGGCGGACGGGGCGGCCCAGACCTCGTCGACGAGCCGGGTGCCCCGCCAGAGGGCGAAGCAGTGGCGCAGGGCGCCCAGCGGGTCGTCCGGGCCCGGTACGGACGCCGTGTAGCGCAGCTCCACCGCGCGCGTGCCGGGCGCGGCCGTGAACTCGATCCGTACCCCGATGGGCAGGGCGGCCCGCGCGGCGACGTCCCACGGCAGCCGGTCGAGGTCGTCCGGGTCGGCGCGCACCGGCCGCGGACCGTCGAGCCAGGCCGTGCCGCGCAGGAAGGGTGCCGGGTCGAGCCAGCCCACCGGGACCTCCGATCGTGGGTCGTCGGGGCGGGTGGTCGGGAGCCCGCAGGGTCGGTCATCGGGCGCCAGGAGTCCATAGTCGTGCACGGACCGGTTATCACCCCGATGTGTCGATTCATGCGGGGGCGCGCAATGTTTCCCCGCCTGTGCCCCGAGCGCGCAATGATCATCCGTCACTGCGCAACAACCCTGCATTACGAGTGCGAACCTCGGACCCTTAGGCTCGTGCCCCGTACCAGGAGTGGCGGCGACCGCCTGCTCGGCGGTTCCGTCCCCCGTGGGCATGCTCAGCCATGCCCGCACACCGCCGCGGTCGCCTCCGTACCCACAGGCAGCGATAAGGAGCCTCCGCAGTGCTGGATCACGGCGCAGCCCCACCGGTCGTCGACACGACCACCCCCAAGACCTCCGCCCTCGGCGCGCTCATCCGGCGCAAGCCGGTGGAGATGCTGGTCGCGGAGGGTGGACAGGGTGAGGGCGGCAATCTCCGCCGCTCGCTCTCCATGTGGCAGCTGACCATGATCAGCATCGGTGCGACGCTCGGCACCGGCATCTTCGTCGTCCTCGGCGACGCCGTCCCGAAGGCCGGCCCCGCGGTCACCGTCGCCTTCGTCATCGCGGGCCTCACCGCGCTCTTCTCCGCTCTCTCGTACGCCGAGCTGGCCGGCTCCATACCGGTCGCGGGCTCCTCGTACTCGTACGCGTATGCAACGATGGGCGAACTCGTCGCCTGGGTCTGCGGCTGGTGTCTGGTCCTGGAGTACGGCGTCTCCGTCGCCGCCGTGGCCGTCGGCTGGGGCGAGTACCTCAACGAGCTGCTCGACGGCACGATCGGCGTCACCCTCCCCGACGCGCTGTCGTCGGCGCCCGGCGAGGGCGGCATCATCAACCTGCCCGGCCTGATCGTCGTGCTCCTCGCGATGGTCTTCCTGCTCGGCGGCGCCCGCGAGTCGGCCGTCGTCAACACGATCATGGTCGCGGTCAAGATCGCCGCGCTCGCGCTCTTCTGCGCCATCGGCTTCATGGGCTTCAAGTCCGGCAACTACGCCGACTTCATGCCGCTCGGCGTCACCGGCATCGGAGCCGCCAGCGCCACCCTCTTCTTCTCGTACATCGGCTTCGACGCCGCCTCCACCGCCGGCGAGGAGGCCAAGAACCCCAAGCGCGACCTGCCGCGGGCGATCATGCTCTCGCTGGTCATCGTCACCGTCCTCTACGTCCTCGTCGCCGCCGTCGCGGTCGGCGCCTGGCACTGGAAGGACTTCGACGGCTCCGAGGCCACCCTGGCGGCGATCATGAAGGACGTCACCGGCCAGTCCTTCTGGGGCACCCTGCTCGCCGCCGGCGCCGTCATCTCCATCGCCAGCGTCGTCCTCACCGTGCTCTACGGCCAGACCCGCGTCCTCTTCGCGATGTCCCGCGACGGCCTGGTGCCCAAGGCGTTCGGCAAGGTCAGCGCCAAGACCGGCACCCCGCGCGTCAACACGGTGATCGTCTCGCTCTTCTGCGGCGTCCTCGCCTCGGTCATCCCGCTGGGCAAGCTCGTCGACGCCACCAGCATCGGCACCCTCTTCGCCTTCGCCCTGGTCAACATCGCGGTCGTCGTGCTCCGCTACACCCGCCCGGACATGCCCCGCACCTTCAAGGTCATGTTCGGCCCGGTCCTCCCGGTCGTCGGCTTCGCCTTCTGCGCCTACAACATGTTCAGCCTCGACGCCGTCACCTGGGTGGTCTTCGGTTGCTGGATGGCCGCCGGGCTCGTGTTCTACTTCCTGTACGGCATGCGCCGCTCCCGACTGGCCACCGCAGCGTCAGCAGCATCAGCAGAGAAGTGATCCACCCGTAGTGCGACTCAACGACCTCGACGAACGCATCGTCCACGCCCTCGCGGAGGACGCCCGCCGCAGCTACGCCGACATCGGCTCGCTCGTCGGTCTCTCCGCGCCCGCCGTGAAGCGGCGCGTGGACCGGCTCCGGGCCGAGGGCGCCATCACCGGCTTCACCGTCCGGGTGGACCCGGCGGCGCTCGGCTGGGAGACCGAGGGGTTCGTCGAGATCTACTGCCGCCACAACACCTCGCCGGACGACATCCGGCGAGGTCTGGAGCGGTACCCCGAGGTGGTGTCCGCGTCGACCGTCACCGGTGACGCGGACGCCGTCGTCCAGGTCTTCGCCTCGGACATGCGCCACTTCGAACGCGTCCTGGAACGCATCGCGGGCGAGCCCTTCGTGGAGCGCACCAAGTCCGTCCTGGTGCTCTCGCCGCTGCTGCGGCGCTTCTCCTCCGGCTCCCCGGCCTAGGGTCTGTCAGGCCGGGCTCGCGGGGTCCGGCCTGATCGACACGACACCCCCCAGGGAGCCGCCGCCGGCGCCCCGGGAGGGCCCGCGGGGATGCGGGACGGTGCCGGCCGTGGTTCCCGCACCGCCCCGCCCTCCCCGCCCACCCCCGTGGGGCGGGTCTACTCGGTCGGGTAGACGAACTGCCAGGGCACGACCCGGAAGTCGCCCGTGCCGGCCTCGACCCTCTCGAACGGCGCGCCGCTGAGGCACGGCGGCACCTTGTCCTTCCGCGGGTCGGCCGTCATCCACGTGTAGCCGAGCCGGTCGCCGGCGGGGTCGTCGTGGACCGTGACGCCGACGCGCGCCTTCCGGAACTCCTTCACGTCGGTCTCGACGACCGTGCCCGACACGACGGCGACCTTGCCGCCGGTGGTGAGGCAGTCGACCCGGACCCTGGCGTAGCCACCCCGGTCGCCCTCGTAGTGGCTGAAGCGGAACGTTCCGGTGGCCTTCAGCGGGTCCATCCGGTCCTTCGCCGCCAGGTGCGCGTCGAAGGTGAAGGTGATGTCGTCCCCGGCCGGCCGGTACAGCTTCGCGGTGCCGGTCAGCGCGGCCGCCTCCGGCGCCGCCGCCGGCGACACGGCCGCCGGGGCCGCGGCCGGCGTGGGCGCGTCGTCCGCCGAGGCGGCCGCGACGCCCCCCGCCCCCAGGGTGAGCAGAACGGCGGCGGCGACGGCGAGGGTCCTGGTGCGACGGTTCATGGTCTCCGGGTCCTTTCGGCAGGTCGTCCGGGGTGTCTCCCGGACGACCACCACTCTTCCGCGCGGGTCCCGCCGGGTCGTCGGGCCGAGGTACGGTCCCCGCCTCCGCCGCGCGGCGGGGGAGGGGTACGACCCCCGGGGGAGCCCCGCGCAACGAATCGCCGCCACGGCCGCCGATCGCGCAACGGTTCGACGGTCGGTCCGCAACGCTCCCGCCTTGTCCGGACGGAGCCCGAAACCGTACCGTTTTTGACGTCTTCCCCTTGTACTCCGACCCCCGAGGATCGCCCATGCCCGCGCTGCGCACCGCCCTGCTCCAGAGCTCCGGTGAGCTCGGTGACGTGGCCGCCAACCTCAAGATCCTCGACGAGGCCGCCGGCCGGGCGGCCGCCGCCGGTGCGACCGTGCTGCTCGCCCCCGAGCTCTTCCTCACCGGATACGCCATCGGCGCCGACCTGGCGCGGCTGGCCGAGCCGTCCGACGGCCCCTCCTCCCGAGCCGTCGCGGCCCTCGCCGTCCGGCACGGCCTGGCCATCGGATACGGCTACCCCGAGCGGGACACCGAGCGGCACGGGGTCCTCTACAACGCCGCCCGGCTCGTCGGCGCCGACGGCACCCCGCTCGCGAACTACCGGAAGACCCACCTCTACGGCGGCTTCGAGCGCGAGTGGTTCACCCCCGGCGACGACGCCGTCGTCCAGGTCGAGCTCGGCGGCCTGACCGTCGGCCTCATGATCTGCTACGACGTCGAGTTCCCCGAGAACGTCCGGGCGCACGCGCTGGCCGGCACGGACCTCCTCCTCGTGCCGACCGCGCTCATGCACCCCGCCGAGGTCGTCGCCGAGGCGGTCGTCCCCGTCCGCGCCTTCGAGAACCAGATGTACGTGGCGTACGCCAACCGGACCGGCCCCGAGGGCGCCTTCGAGTTCATCGGCCTCTCCACCCTCGCCGCCCCCGACGGCACCGCCCGGGCCAGGGCGAGCCGCGGCGAGGACCTCGTCGTCGGCGACGTCGACCCCGACTTCCTCGCGGCCTCCCGTGCGAGCAACCCCTACCTCGCCGATCGCCGCCCCGGGCTCTACGGCTCCCTCGGCTGAGCCGCCCGCCCGCCCCGCCCTTCCTCCCCGCCTCACCTTTTTCCGTGCAAGGAGTCCGTACCCCATGACGTCCACGGTGCCCACGACCGCCGTCCCGCACAGCGACGGCCAGCCGCCGATCACCATGTTCGGTCCGGACTTCCCGTACGCCTACGACGACTTCCTGGCCCACCCGGCCGGCCTCGGCCAGATACCCGCGACCGAGCACGGCACCGAGGTCGCCGTCATCGGCGGCGGTCTGTCCGGCGTCATCGCCGCGTACGAGCTCATGAAGATGGGCCTCAAGCCCGTCGTCTACGAGGCCGACCAGATCGGCGGCCGGCTGCGCACCGTCGGCTTCGAGGGCACCGCCACCGAGGGCCTCACCGCGGAGATGGGCGCCATGCGCTTCCCGCCCTCCTCGACCGCGCTCCAGCACTACATCGACCTGGTCGGCCTGGAGACCTCGCCCTTCCCGAACCCGCTGGCCGAGTCGACCCCGTCGACCGTCGTCGACCTCAAGGGCGAGTCGCACTACGCCACCACCGTCGACGACCTCCCGCAGGTCTACCGCGACGTGATGAACGCGTGGAACGCCTGCCTCGAAGAGGGCGCCGACTTCTCCGACATGAACCAGGCCATGCGCGAGCGCGACGTGCCGCGCATCCGTGAGATCTGGTCGAAGCTCGTCGAGAAGCTCGACAACCAGACCTTCTACGGCTTCCTCTGCGAGTCGGAGTCCTTCAAGTCCTTCCGGCACCGCGAGATCTTCGGCCAGGTCGGCTTCGGCACCGGAGGCTGGGACACCGACTTCCCCAACTCCATCCTGGAGATCCTCCGCGTCGTCTACACCGAGGCCGACGACCACCACCGCGGCATCGTGGGCGGCTCCCAGCAGCTGCCGCTGCGCCTGTGGGAGCGCGAGCCGGAGAAGATCGTGTACTGGGCGCCGGGCACCTCGCTCAGCTCCCTGCACGAGGGCACCCCGAAGCCTGCGGTCACCCGGCTGAACCGCACCGCCGGCAACCGGATCACCGTCACCGACGCCTCCGGCGACATCCGCACCTTCCAGGCGGCGATCTTCACCGCCCAGTCCTGGCTGCTGCTGTCCAAGATCGCCTGCGACGACTCGCTCTTCCCGATCGACCACTGGACCGCGATGGAGCGGACCCACTACATGGAGTCGTCGAAGCTCTTCGTGCCCGTCGACCGGCCGTTCTGGCTGGACAAGGACGAGGAGACCGGCCGGGACGTCATGTCGATGACGCTGACCGACCGGATGACCCGCGGCACCTACCTCCTGGACGACGGCCCGGACAAGCCGGCCACCATCTGCCTCTCGTACACCTGGTGCGACGACAGCCTGAAGTGGCTGCCGCTCTCGGCGAACGAGCGGATGGAGGTCATGCTGAAGTCGCTCGGCGAGATCTACCCGAAGGTCGACATCCGGAAGCACATCATCGGCAACCCGGTGACGGTCTCCTGGGAGAACGAGCCCTGGTTCATGGGCGCGTTCAAGGCCAACCTCCCCGGCCACTACCGCTACCAGCGGCGTCTGTTCACGCACTTCATGCAGGACCGGCTGCCCCAGGACAAGCGGGGCATCTTCCTCGCGGGCGACGACATCTCCTGGACGGCCGGCTGGGCCGAGGGCGCGGTGCAGACGGCGCTCAACGCGGTCTGGGGCGTGATGCACCACTTCGGCGGCGCCACCGACGCCACGAACCCGGGCCCGGGCGACGTGTACGACGAGATCGCCCCGGTCGAGCTGCCGGAGGACTGACCGGGCGTACGGAGCGGCTCAGGGCCTGGCGAGCGGGGTCAGCAGCATCCGCCCCACCAGGCCCACCGAGCGGTCGAGCCGCTCCGTGAACTCCGCCGCCAGCTCGGGCAGCCCGCGCAGCTGCCACAGCGAGCGTGCGGCGAGCCAGGCCCCGTCACGGGCCCGGTCCAGGCTCCAGCAGCCGAGCAGATGCGTCAGCGGGTCCGCGACCTCCAGGAGGTCCGGGCCCGGCATCAGTTCCTCCCTGATCCGCTCCTCCAGGAGCAGGAGGATGTCGCCGACCCGGTCGAACTCGTCCTCCAGGTCCGTGGGCGCGCACTCCAGGATCCGGCAGGCGTCGACCACGGCGAGGGCGAGGTCGTGCCCGATGTGCGCGTTGATCCCGGCCAGCGCGAACTGCAGCGGCCGTACGCCGGGGTGGCGCCGGTAGTGGAAGAGGGGCCGCCAGCAGGCGGGGGCGGGGAGGCCGGTGGCGGCCGCGTCGACCGCCGCCAGGTACCGCTCGGCGAACCGCACGTCCAGCGTCGCGGCGGCCCGCCGGTCGGCGAACGCGCCGGCCGCGAGGGCGTGCCCGATCTCCTCGGTGACGGTCAGGTAGACCCGGTTGAAGACGGCCACCCCGTCGGCCGGGTGCCAGGCCGAGCGGAGCGACCGCATCCGGTCCACCACGGGGTCGACCGCCACGAACGGCCCGAGGGGGTCGATCTCCTGCCCGATCTGCTGGGTCTGCGCCATGGGGGCAGGCTCCCAGTCGCCGGGCCGTCGTGGCGGCCACTCCGGCCCGGCTTACCCAGAACGGGCGAATCACTCAGCTCTTCGACGTGCCGTCGGGGTCCGTCTCGTACGAGCTGGTGCCGGAGTCCAGGAGCGGCTCCTGGACCTTCAGGTGCGGCGGGGCGAAGGCCCGCAGCACGTGGTAGCCGGTGATGACGACGATCGTGCCGAGCGCGATGCCGCCGAGCTCGAAGCTGTCGGTGAAGGTCAGCTTCACGCCGCCGACGCCGATGATGATGCCGGCGGCGGCCGGGACCAGGTTCAGCGGGTTGCGCAGGTCGACCTCGGCGTTGATCCAGATCTGGGCGCCGAGCAGGCCGATCATGCCGTAGAGGATCACGGTGATGCCGCCGAGGACGCCACCGGGGATGGCCGCGACGACGGCGCCGAACTTGGGGCAGAGGCCGAAGAGGAGCGCGAAGCCGGCCGCGGCCCAGTAGGCGGCGGTCGAGTACACCCGGGTGGCGGCCATGACGCCGATGTTCTCCGAGTACGTGGTGTTCGGCGGGCCGCCGACCGCCGTGGACAGCATCGAGGCGGCACCGTCGGCGGCGATCGCCGTGCCGAGCTTGTCGTCGAGCGGGTCGCCGGTCATCTCGCCGACCGCCTTGACGTGTCCGGCGTTCTCCGCGACCAGGGCGATCACGACGGGCAGCGCGACGAGGATCGCCGACCACTCGAAGCTCGGGCCGTGGAAGGTGGGCAGCCCGATCCAGTCGGCCTGCGACACGCCGGAGAGGTCCAGCCGCCAGTGGTCGGTGACCTGACCGCCCGGCGACATCGAGTGGATCTTCCCGAAGACCAGGTCGAAGACCCAGGAGATCGCGTAGCCGAAGATCAGGCCCAGGAAGATCGCGATCCGGGACCAGAACCCGCGCAGGCACACCACGGCGAGCCCGGTGAACAGCATCACCAGCAGGGCCGTCCACTGGTCCTGCGGCCAGTAGGTCGAGGCCGTGACCGGCGCCAGGTTGAAGCCGATCAGCATGACGACGGCGCCCGTCACGATCGGCGGCATGGCCGCGTGGATGATCCGCGCGCCGAACCTCCGGACGGCCAGGCCGGCCAGGAAGAGCACCCCGCCGACGACGAACACCGCGCCGGTGACGGTGGCGCTGGTGCCGCCGGACGCCCGGATCGCGGCGGCCACGCCGACGAAGGAGAGCGAGCAGCCCAGGTAGGACGGGACGGTGCCGCGGGTCGCGAGCAGGAAGATCGCGGTGGCGACACCGGACATCATGATCGCCAGGTTCGGGTCGAGCCCCATCAGGACCGGCGCGACGAACGAGGCACCGAACATCGCCACGACGTGCTGGGCGCCGAGTCCGACCGTGCGGGGCCAGGAGAGCCGCTCGTCCGGGCGGACGACCGCCCCCGGAGCGGGTGTTCTCCCGTCGCCGTGCAGGGTCCAGCGCACGCCGAGGTTCATGAGGTCGCTCCCGTTCAGCGGTTCGGGCGGCCGCGTCGTGGCCGCAGAAGATCAGCCACATGGTATGCGCCACCGCAGGTCGGGACGTTCGACCGCGGCCCGGCGGCGGTCGTACGCCCACCGCTCCCGGGCCGCGGTGCCGCTAGCCGACCGGGCCGGGGCTCTTCGCGGGCTCGGGGGTCGCCGAGGCCGCCTCGCGGCCTGCGGTCCTGAGCACGCCCGCGCCGACCACGAGCCCGAAGGCGAGCAGCGTGACCAGACAGAAGGAGAACATCAGGGAGGTGACGTCGGCGATGCCGCCGATGGCCGAGGGGGCGATCAGCCCCGAGGTGTAGGTGATGGTGGCGACGCCGGCGATGGCCTGGCTGGGGTTCGGGCCGCTCCGTCCGGCCGCGGCGAAGGCGAGCGGCACGACGACCGCGATCCCGAGGCCGATGAGGCCGAATCCGGCCATGGCGAGGGCGGCGTGCTGGGCGAGGACCACCAGGAGCCCGCCGAGGGTGGCGACGGCGCCGCCGACCCGCACGGTGCGGACCGCGCCGAAGCGGTCCACGACCCGGTCGCCCACCAGTCGGGCCACCGCCATCGTCAGGGCGAACGCGGTGGTCGAGGCGGCCGCGAGCCCGGCCGAGCTGCCCAGCTCGTCCCGCAGGTAGACGGCCGACCAGTCCAGGCTGGCGCCCTCGGCGAAGACGCCGCAGAAGCCGATGGCGCCGATGATCAGCGCGGACTTCGGCGGCAGGGAGAAGCGCGGCGGCGGCTCCTCGTCCGGGGTGCTGCGGACGTCCAGGACGCCCTGGCAGAAGACCAGGCCGAGGGCGGTGAGGACGAGGGCGGCGATCAGGTGGTGGAGCCGCGCGTCGCCGCCGACGTGGGCGGCGACCGTGCCCGCCGCGGAGCCGAGCAGGGCGCCCACGCTCCACATGCCGTGCAGGCTCGACATGATGGACTTCCCGAGCAGGGTCTCCGTCTCGACGCCGAGCGCGTTCATCGCCACGTCGGACATGCCGGCGGTGGCCCCGTACACCAGGAGCGCGCCGCACAGGCCCCAGATGTTCGGGGCGAGCGAGGGCAGGATCAGGGCGAGCGTCCAGAGCGAGAGCAGGCCGCGCAGCGCCGTGCGGGCGCCGAAGCGGTGGGAGACGGCCCCGGCGAGCGGCATCGCGAGCGAGGCGCCGAGCGCCGGGAAGGCGAGCGCGAGCCCGAGCTGTCCGGCGCTGACGCCCGCGTGCTCCTGGATCCAGGGGATCCGGGTCGCGAAGCTGCCGGTGACCGCGCCGTGGACGCAGAAGACGGCGGCGATGGCGTAGCGCGCCCGCCGCAGGCGTTCGGTGCTGGTGACGGTCTGCGCCGCCATGGGTCCCTCCCCGGTTGTCGTCGATGTGGGCGGTAAACTATCAGGAACCCTGCCTGATAAATAGTCCGCGGGGGGAGGTCCACTCCGGAACACACCCCGGAACGAGTCTGAGAGGATCGCCGCATGGCCGCATCCCCGAGCACCGCACGGGCCATCAACGACCGGTCCGCCCTGCGACTGCTCCAGGACGAGGGTCCGTTGACGGCCACTCAGCTCAAGACCCTCACCGGGCTCTCCCGGCCGACCGTCGCCGATCTCGTCGAACGGCTCCAGGACTCCGGCCTCGTGCACGTCGTCGGCGAGGCCGGCGCCGAACGCCGCGGCCCCAACGCCAAGCTGTACGGCATCGTCGCCGACCGCGCCCACCTCGCCGCCCTCGACGTGCGCACCCGCTCGGTCTCCGTCACGGTCGCCGACCTCCTCGGCACCACGCTCGCCGAGGCCACCGCGCCCGTCGGCGAGGACGACGGCGGGACCGGCCGGGCCGTCGAGGAGGCGGTCGCCCTCCTGGAGCGGACCGTCCGCGAGGCCGGCGCCGACCGGCTGCACAGCGTCGCCGTCGGCGCCCCCGGCCTCATCGACCCCGCCACCGGCGAGCTCCGCGACTCCTCGGGGCTGCCCGCCTGGCACCGCCGGCTCGTCACCGTCCTCCAGGAACGGCTCCCCGCCCACGTCCTCGTCGAGAACGAGACCAACCTCGCCGCCGTCGCCGAGCTCCGCGCCGGCGCGGCCCGTGACCGCGAGGACTTCGTCCTGCTCTGGCTCGGCCAGGGCGTCGGCGCCGCCGTCGTCCTCGACGGCCGGCTGCGTCGGGGGGCCTCCGGCGGCGCGGGCGAGATCGGCTTCCTGCCCGTGCCGGGCACCACGGGCCTCCCCTCGGCCACCGGCTGCGACGGCGGCTTCCACGAGCTGGCCTGCGCCGCCGCCGTCGCCTCGCTCGCCACCGCTCACGGCCTCGACCCGGCCGACGCGCTCGCCTCGGGCCACGGCCCCTTCCTCGACGCCCTGGCCCGCCGCCTCGCCGTCGGCGCGGCCGCCGTCGTCTCCGTCCTCGACCCCGGCTGCGTCGTCCTCGCCGGCGAGACCGGCCACGCGGGCGGCCCCGAGCTCGCCGCCCGCGTCGAGAGCGCCCTCGCCGCCCTCTCCCCCCTCCGCACCGAGGTCCGCCCCACCACCCTCGGCGACTCCGCCGTCCTCCGCGGCGCCCTCCTCGGTGCCCGCGACGCGGCCCAGGAGAAGCTCTTTCCCTGAGCCGCGTCGGGCCGCTGCCGGTGGACGCCCGGGAAACGCCGCCGCGCCGCGCCCCGGACAGGGGGGCGCGGCGCGGAGGGGGCCCGGCGGCGGGCAAGGGCCGTGAGCGTCCGCCGCCGGGGTCTCAGGGGGTGGGGATCAGCAGGCGCCGAGGTCCTGCCAGACGCCCCAGTCGCCGGTCGTGCCCGGCTCCTCGTTCTGGGTCCACCACTTGGCCTTCCACTTGTGGCCCTTGTGGGAGACCTCGTTGCCCGCGTTGTAGACCGTGCCGGCCACGTACGCCACGGTGGTGCAGCCCGTGGTGGGCGGCGTCGTCGGCGGGGTCGTCGGAGGCGTGGTCGGGGGAGTCGTCGGCGGGGTGGTGGGCGGCGTCGTGGGCGGGGTGGTCGGCGGCGTGGTGGAGCCGGGCTCCACGACCGTCGTGCCGCGCGCCAGGTCGCCGGCGAGGGCGTACGTCGTGCCGTTGATGTTCACCGTCCAGTTGGACGGGGTGGACACCGGCAGGTAGTAGTTGAACGCCAGGTCGATCGTCGCGCCGGGGGCCAGCGACTGCCAGGCCGGGAGCTTCAGCGAGACGCGGTGGAAGTCGCCCTTCAGGCCGCCGACGTTGCTGCCCGTGTGGTCGCTGCTGATGACCTTGGTGCCGAAGCCGGACTGGTCGGAGGCGTTCGCCGGCGCCGAGGTGCCGTAGTCGAACTGGAACTCCGTGCCGCCGGGCAGCGTCGCCGCGGTGTTGTTGGTGATCTTGATCTTCGGCGTGATCGGGTAGTTCGAGTCGCCCAGCTTGAACTCGGTGAACTGGGTGTCGATCTTCACGGCCTGGGTCGGCAGGGTCGCGTTGGACTTCTTGGCGCCGTACGGGGCGGCCGCCTTGAACTTGTCGTACATCAGCGAGGTGAGCGTGGAGCCCATCTCGTACTGGCCCTTGGTGGCGTTCCAGCCGTAGTCGCCGGCCATCTCCCACACCATGGTGCCGCCGATGCCCCGGTTGACGACGTAGTCGGCCTTGGCGGCCACGGACTGCTCGTCCTCGGTGGAGAGGAAGACCTTCTTCTGCGCGTTCCACAGCCACGGCGCGACCAGGGTCGAGTCGTACTTGCGGGCGTAGGTGCCGGTCAGGGTGGTGTTCGCCGGGAAGCCGTACTGGGTGACGTAGTCGCCGACGATCCCCTTCTCGAGGTTCTTGGCGTGCCACATCGGGTTGGAGCCGGCGGGCGACTCGACACCGTTGGTGTCCTTGTCGTGCCACAGGTTGTCGATGCCGGTGGCGCCGTCACCGCACTTGGTCAGGCCGGCGCCGGCCGGGCAGGTGGCCGCGGTGGCCTTGCCCCACAGGCCGTCGGTGCCGCCCTGCACGTTCTTGTGGCCGCGGGTGTAGTACGGCAGGCCGATGTTGATGCGGCCGGCCGGCATCGAGCCGCGGAAGTAGTGGTACGCCCAGTCGGTGTTGAGGTAGCCGAGGCTGCCGTACTGCGCCGAGCCGTACACGTTGGCGGCGGCGAGCTCGCCGTCCTTGCCGTCGTCGAAGAGCGAGGCGTTGGGACCGACGTACTCGTTCCAGGCGCCGTGCAGGTCGTACGACATGATGTTGACGTAGTCCAGGTACTTCTGCACCTGGAAGGTCTCCATGCCGCGCAGCAGGTAGCCGGAGGAGGGGGCGGCGACGGTCAGCAGGTAGTGCTTGCCGTCGGCGGCGCCGGCCACGTCCAGCTTCTCGCGCAGGGACTTCATGAGGGCCGCGTAGCCCTGCACCAGACCGGCGCGGCGCGCGTTGGCGAGCTGCCAGTCGAGCGGGTTGCCGGCGTCCTTCATGGTCGTCGGGTACTCGTAGTCGATGTCGACGCCGTTGAAGCCGTACTTGCGGATGAAGTCGACGGACGAGGCGGCGAAGGTGTCGATCCCGGCCTGGTTGACCGAACCGTCGGCGTTGGTGGCCATCGAGTAGAAGCCGCCGGAGCCGACCCGGTCACCGTTGTCCGCGAAGTAGCCGCCCGTCTCGGCCCAGCCGCCGACGGAGATCAGCGTCTTGACGTTGGGGTGCTGCTTCTTGAACTTGTTGAGCAGGTTGAAGTGGCCCTTGTAGGCGAACGACGGGTCCATCTCGGCGCCCGCGACACCGGGCCAGGTCATCCCGGTGGCGGCGTTGTTCGGGCCGTCCGTGCCCACGGAGATCTTGTTGTCCCCGCCGATGTGGCCGAAGGCGTAGTTGATGTGGGTGATCTTGTCCCACGGGATGTCCTTGGCCAGGTAGGCGGGCTGGCCGTTCTTGCCGTCCCGCCAGCCGGTGAAGTAGCCGATGACGCGGCGCTGGTGGTCGGCGCCCATCTTCTCGCGGCCCTCGGTGTCGTAGACCGAGCAGTACGGGACGTCGACGCCCGGGGTCTTGTAGAGCCCGTCGGGGCGACAGGACTCGTTGTCGGCGGCGTACGAGACGCCGCCGGCCAGGGAGCTGAGCAGCATGCCGGCGACGGCGGCGCCGGAAGCGAGCAGCGAGGCTCTCTTGGTCGTGGGGGACAACACGATCGGTTCCTCCAGGGGCGGGGGTCCCCACGCTCGGGGCGTGAGGGGAGGGACGGCACAACGAACAACGGGGTGGGTCGTGTTGGGCCCGTGGAGTGCGCACGCCGACGGACCGTTACCTCTGAGGTGACTCGGAGATTAAGAGGACTAGACCAGTGCGTCAATAGGTCTGGACCATCGAAGGTTTCTCTGGCAGGCTGTGAGCCAGACCACAGGGACTCGGCCGCATCGCCCCACGGCGTCCGTGGCACACTGGCCCTGTATCAGCAGCAGCGCACTCCGGGGTCGGTGTAATTCCGAACCGGCGGTATAGTCCGCGACCCGTCCGCAGCCAGCGGCCGGTTGACCAGGTGAGATTCCTGGACCGACGGTGAAAGTCCGGATGGGAGGCAGTGCGCGGCGGGTGACCCCTTCCAGGGGTGTGCCGGCCGTACGTCCGCTGGTCGCCGTGTCGCATCCGATCGGCGTACCCGCGTACAAGCGGCCCCGGCGCACCCTGCGCCGGGCGTCCCACCCGCTCTCTGTCGTCATCGACAGGCCCCGGAGTCCGTGCCCGAAGAGGCAGGAGGACCCGGTGGCCCAGCAGGCCGACATCACCGCCATGCGACGCGCCGTCGAGCTCGCCGCACGCGGACTCGGCGCGACCAGCCCCAACCCCGTCGTCGGCTGCGTCATCACCGACGCCTCCGGCCACCCGGTCGGCGAGGGCTGGCACCGCCGCGCCGGCGGCCCGCACGCCGAGGTCCACGCCCTGCGCGAGGCCGGCGTCCTCGCCCGCGGCGGCACCGCCTACGTCACCCTCGAACCCTGCAACCACACCGGTCGCACCGGTCCCTGCGCCCAGGCCCTGATCGAGGCCGGGATCAGCCGGGTCGAGTACGCCGTCGGCGACCCGAACCCGCAGGCCACCGGCGGCGCCGACACCCTGCGCGCCGCGGGCGTCGAGGTCGCCCAGGGACTCCTGGAGGCCGAGGCCGAGGCCGGCAACATCGCCTGGCTCACCTCCGTGCGCCGCGGCCGCCCCTTCGTCCGCTGGAAGTACGCCGCCACCCTCGACGGCCGGATCGCCGCCGCCGACGGCACCTCCCGCTGGATCACCTCCGCCGAGTCCCGCGCCGACGTCCACCGGCTGCGCGCCGAGGCCGACGCCGTCGTCGTCGGCTCCGGCACCGCCCGCGCCGACGACCCCCACCTCGCCGTCCGCGGCATCGACGAGGCCGTCCAGCCGCTGCGGGTCGTCGTCGACACCGAGGCGACCGCCGTCAAGCCCGGCGCCCGGATCCTCGACGACGCCGCTCCCACCCTGATCGCGATCGCCGAGGACGCCGCGGCCCCGCTCGCCGGGACCCCGCTCACCGAGGTCGTACGCCTGCCCCGGGCCGAGCGCGGCCTCGCCGTCCCCGCCCTCCTGGACGCCCTGCACGCCCGCGGTGTCCGCTCCGTCCTCCTCGAAGGCGGCCCCACCCTCGCCGGCGCCTTCGTCGCCGCGGGCGCCGTCGACCAGGTGGTCGGCTACCTCGCCCCCGTCCTGCTCGGCGCCGGCCCCCAGGCCCTGGCCGCCGCGGGAATCAGCACCATCACCGACGCGTTGCGGCTCGACATCACCGAGACCGTCCGCGTCGGAACCGACCTCCGCATCACCGCCACCTTCAAGGGAGCCTGACCGTGTTCACCGGAATCGTCGAAGAACTGGGAGAGGTCGTCGCCGTCGAGCAGCTGGAGGACGCCTCCCGCTTCCGGCTGCGCGGCCCCCTGGTCACGGAAGGCGCCCAGCACGGCGACTCCATCGCCGTCAACGGTGTCTGTCTCACGGTCGTCGAGTTCGGCGACGGCGAGTTCACCGCCGACGTCATGGCCGAGACCCTCAAGCGGTCCAGCCTCGGCGCCCTCGCAACCGGCTCCCGGGTCAACCTGGAGCGCCCCATGGCCGTCGGCGGCCGCCTCGGCGGTCACATCGTCCAGGGCCACGTGGACGGCACCGGCACCATCCTCGACCGGACCCCCTCCGAGCACTGGGAGCTCGTCAGGGTCGGCCTGCCGGCCCACCTCTCCCGGTACGTCGTCGAGAAGGGCTCCATCACGGTCGACGGCGTCAGCCTCACCGTCGTCGAGGTCGCCGACGACTGGTTCACCATCAGCCTCATCCCCACCACGCTCGACCTGACCACGCTCGGCATCAAGCAGGCCGGCGACCCGG
Organism: Streptomyces sp. NPDC104202; assembly: GCF_055584185.1. Classification (NCBI taxonomy): domain Bacteria; kingdom Bacillati; phylum Actinomycetota; class Actinomycetes; order Kitasatosporales; family Streptomycetaceae; genus Streptomyces; species Streptomyces sp. NPDC104202. The sequence goes on from NZ_JBVJMN010000027.1 coordinate 76,915, forward strand.
TCAACCTCGAAGTGGACGTCATCGCCAAGTACGTCGAGCGGCTGCTCGGCGCCGACGCCAAGGAGAACGAGAAGTGAACTGGCTCAACTCCGAGGCGTTCACCGTCCTCGACCAGCACATCATGTGGTCCGACATGATCGGCAACACGATCGGGCTCATAGCCCTGGCGCTCGGCTGGCGCCGCTCCATCCTCACCTGGCCCGCCCAGCTGCTCTCCGGCGTCATCCTGGTCGGCGCCTACGCCTCCGCCCACCTCAGCGGCGGCGTCGGCAAGCAGCTCCTGGTCATCGGCGTCGCCGCCTGGGGCTGGTGGCAGTGGAACCGCGGCCGTCAGCAGGCCCAGGACGGCTCCATCGCCGTCCGGTTCGCCACCTGGAAGGAGCGCGGACTCCTCGCCGCCGGAGCGGCCGTCGGCACCCTCGCCGTCGGCGGGCTCTTCACCCTCTACCCCTCGCTCTCCTGGAGCCCGTGGGCGGACGCGTACATCTTCGTCGGCACCCTCGTCGCGATGGTCGCCCAGGCCCGCGGCCTCGTCGAGTTCTGGTTCGCCTGGCTCCTCGTCGACCTCGTCGGCGTCCCCCTCGCCTTCAACAGCGGCCTCGCCTTCTCCGGCCTGGTCTACGTCATCTACTTCGCCCTCGTCGTCTGGGGCATGCGCGACTGGTGGCTCCGTACCCGCACGTCCGTCGCTCTGGAAGGAGCACACGCATGAGCGCGCTTCACCCCTGGGACGCCGGCGGCCTCGCCCTCGACCCGGTCGAGCAGGCCATCCGCGACATCGCCGCGGGCCGCCCCGTCGTCGTCGTCGACGACGAGGACCGCGAGAACGAGGGCGACCTCGTCATCGCCGCCGAGAAGGCCACCCCCGAGATCATCGCCTTCATGATGAGCGAGTGCCGCGGCCTGATCTGCGCCCCCATGGAGGAGGACGAGCTGGAGCGCCTCCAGCTCCCGCAGATGGTCGCGCACAACACCGAGTCGATGCGGACCGCCTTCACGGTCTCCGTCGACGCCGGCCCGGCGCACGGCGTCACCACCGGCATCTCCGCCGCCGACCGCGCCACCACCCTGCGGATGCTGGCGAGCGGCGGCCACGAACCCTCCGACTTCGTCCGCCCCGGCCACATCTTCCCGCTCCGGGCCAAGGCCGGCGGCGTCCTCGCCCGCAACGGCCACACCGAGGCCGCGGTCGACCTCGCCCGCCTCGCGGGCCTGCGCCCCGCCGGCGCGATCGTCGAGATCGCCGGCGAGGACGGCGTCATGCTGCGCCTGCCCGAGCTGGTCCCCTTCGCCCGCAAGCACGGCCTGACGATCATCTCCATCGAGGACCTGATCGCCTACCGCCGCTCCGCCGAGCCGACCGTCCGCCGCGAGGCCGAGGTCCGGCTCCCCACCGCGCACGGCGACTTCACCGCGTACGGCTACCGCTCCACCGTCGACGGCGTCGAGCACGTCGCCCTCGTCCATGGCGAGATCGGCGACGGCGAGGACGTCCTCGTCCGGGTCCACTCCGAGTGCCTGACCGGCGACATCTTCCAGTCGCAGCGCTGCGACTGCGGCCCCCAGCTGCACGCCTCCATGGACCGGATCACCGAGGCCGGCCGCGGCGTCGTCGTCTACCTCCGGGGCCACGAGGGCCGCGGCATCGGACTGCTCTCCAAGCTGCGCGCCTACGAGCTCCAGGAGCGCGGCCGCGACACCCTCGACGCCAACCTGGAACTCGGGCTGCCCGCCGACGCCCGCGACTACGCGGCCGGCGCGCAGATCCTCGTCGACCTCGGCGTCCGCAGCCTGCGCCTGATGACCAACAACCCCGACAAGATCGAGGCCCTCACCCGGCACGGCCTCACCGTCGAGGGCCGCGAGCCCATGCCGGTCACGGCCGGCGAGCACAACCTCGGCTACCTGCGCACCAAGCGGGACCGGATGGGGCACGACCTGCCCTGGCTGGACGGCTCCCCGGCCTCCACCTGCGGCAACCAGTAATCACGTACGTACGACCTGCTAGGAGAAACATGAGCGGCAAGGGCGCACCCGTCCTCAGCGTGAAGAACTGCGGCGACCTCCGGGTCGCGGTCATCGCGGCGCAGTGGCACGAGAAGATCATGGACGGACTCGTCGACGGCGCCCTGCGCGCCCTCAGCGAGCTGGGCATCGACGAGCCGACGCTGCTGCGCGTCCCCGGTAGCTTCGAACTCCCCGTGGTGGCGAAGGTCCTCGCCGAGCGCGGCTACGATGCCATCGTGGCGCTCGGCGTCGTGATCCGCGGCGGAACGCCGCACTTCGAGTACGTGTGCCAGGGCGTCACCCACGGCCTCACCCAGGTCTCGATCGACACCGGCGTACCCGTCGGGTTCGGTGTCCTCACCGTCGACACCGAGGAGCAGGCCCTCGACCGGGCGGGCCTCGAAGGCTCCACCGAGGACAAGGGCCACGAGGCCGTCACCGCCGCCGTCGCCACCGCGACCACGCTGCGCACGGTGAGCGAACCCTGGCGCTGAACACCCCGCCGCCCGACCGTCACTCCTCCGCGGAGGCGCCGCGCGGCCGCCTTCTCGCACCCCGTACTCTTAGGACCATCATGGCGAACAAAACCTTCGAAGAGCTCTTCGCCGAGCTCAAGCTCAAGGCCGAGACCGGCGACCCGGCCACCTCCCGCACCGCGGAGCTGGTGGACAAGGGCGTCCATGCCATCGGCAAGAAGGTCGTCGAGGAGGCCGCCGAGGTCTGGATGGCCGCCGAGTACGAGGGCAAGGAGGCGGCCGCCGAGGAGATCTCGCAGCTGCTATACCACGTCCAGGTGATGATGGTCGCGCGCGGCATCTCGCTCGACGACGTCTACGCCCACCTCTGAGCACACCCGTCCCACCGTCCCGAAACTCCCAGGCAAAGGAAGCTCACCCCATGCTGCGCATCGCCGTTCCCAACAAGGGTTCCCTCTCCGGACCTGCGTCGGCAATGCTCCATGAGGCCGGCTACCGGCAGCGCAAGGAGTCCAAGGAACTCGTCGTCATCGACCCCGACAACGAGGTCGAGTTCTTCTACCTGCGGCCGAAGGACATCGCGATCTACGTCGCGTCCGGCAAGCTGGACATCGGCATCACCGGCCGCGACCTGCTCCTGGACTCCGGCGCCAGCGCCGAGGAGATCCTCCCGCTGAACTTCGGCCGCTCCACCTTCCGGTACGCCACCCGGCCGGGCACGGCGAACGGCCCCGAGGACTTCGGCGGCATGACGATCGCCACCTCCTACGAGGGCATCGTCGCCAAGCACCTCGCCGACCAGGGGATCGACGCCTCCGTCGTCCACCTCGACGGCGCCGTCGAGACCGCGATCCAGCTGGGCGTCGCCCAGGTCATCGCGGACGTCGTGGAGACCGGGACCAGCCTGCGCAACGCCGGCCTGGAGGTCATCGGCGAGCCGATCCTCACCTCCGAGGCCGTCGTCGTCCGCCGCCACGGCGCCTCCGACGACCACCCGCAGGTCCAGCAGTTCCTGCGCCGCCTCCAGGGCGTCCTCGTCGCCCGCTCGTACGTGATGATGGACTACGACTGCCGCGCCGAGCACCTGGAGCAGGCGGTCGCCCTCACCCCGGGCCTGGAGTCGCCGACCGTCTCCCCGCTGCACAACGAGGGCTGGGTCGCCGTCCGCGCGATGGTCCCGGCCAAGGAGGCGCAGCGGATCATGGACGACCTGTACGAGATCGGCGCGCGCGCCATCCTCACCACCGCCATCCACGCCTGCCGCCTCTGACGGCCGGGCCCGCACCCTCCACCAGGCACTGAGGAAACCCCGATGTCCCAGCCGACGACGCCCGTCCTCCCGGTCACCTTCCGTCCCGGGCGCACCCGGGCCGTCCTGCTGACCATGAGCGCGGCGATGTTCGTGGTCGTCACCGGCGTCGCGCTGATGCTGGAGCGGCTGGGACCGGGGGAGCGCGCCAGCTTCGTCTTCACCGCGGCGCTGCTCTCCGGGGTCCTGGTCCTGCTGAGCCGCCCCAAGGTCGTCGCCGACGACGAGGGCGTCACGGTCGTCAACATCACCCGGACCCGGCGCCTCGCCTGGGCGGAGATCCTCAAGGTCAACCTCCGTCCCGGCGATCCCTGGGTCTTCCTCGACCTCAGCGACGGCACGAGCCTGCCCGCGCTCGGCATCCAGCCCGGCATCGCCAAGGAGTCGGCCATCCGCGACGCCCGCGCCCTGCGGGACCTCGCGGACAGCCGAGGGACGGGCGCGGAAACCCGCTGACACCCCCAGGGGGACCGGGGGAATCCCCGGGCCGTCCCCCATCCGGGGCCGACCCCCTGCCCCTCGGGGCGTTCGCGTGACTACTCTGGAGGCGGTGGTGCCGAGCGGCACCACCGCCTCGCGTGTGCAGGGCCGCAGCCGCGGCCCGCGAGGCAACCCTTCGACCCGAGGAGTGACTCCCTCCAGCAATGGACGGATCGTCCGGTAGTACCTGCGCCGCCCCCTCTCCGGAGGCGGCGGCATGATCGTCTCCCTTCTGCTGCTCTTCGCGGCCTTCCTCCTGATCCTGGCCAACGGCTTCTTCGTGGCCGCCGAGTTCGGTCTCGTGACCGTCGAGCGGGCCGAGGCCGAACGCGCCGCCGCCGCCGGCGACCGGCGCGCCCGCACCGTCGTCACGGCGCTGCGCGAGCTGTCCTTCCAGCTCTCCGGCACCCAGCTCGGCATCACCATCACCTCGCTCGTCGTCGGCATGCTCGCCGAGCCCGCGCTCGCCGGGCTGCTCCACGGCCCGCTGACCGCCACGGGACTCCCCGAAGGGGCCGTCTCCGGGGTCGCGGTGGTGATCGGCATGCTGCTCGCCTCCGCCGTGCAGATGGTGGTCGGCGAACTCGTCCCGAAGAACTGGGCGGTCTCCCGGCCGCTCCAGGTCGCCCGGTTCGTCGCCACCCCGCAGCGCCGCTTCTCCGCGCTGTTCCGGCCGGTCATCTCCCTGCTGAACCGGGTCGCGAACCGGCTCGTCCGGCTCCTGGGCGTCGAGCCCACCGAGGAGCTGGACTCCGTCCGCACCCCCGGCGAGCTCGTCTCGCTCGCCCGGCACTCCGCGCTGGCCGGCACCCTCGAACAGGACACCGCCGACCTCTTCGTACGGACCCTGTCCCTCGGCGGCCTCACCGCCGAGCAGGTCATGACCCCGCGCGTGAAGGTGAGCGCCCTCCAGTGGGACGCCACCGCGGCCGACGTCCTCAACCTCACCCGGGCCACCGGCCTCTCGCGCTTCCCGGTCTACCGCGACCGCATCGACGAGGTCGTCGGCATGGTCCACCTCAAGGACGCGCTCGCCGTCGCGCCGCACGCCCGGCTGCGCACCCCCGTCGGCCGGATCGCGGTCCCGCCGCTCCTGGTCCCCGGGACGCTGCCCGTGCAGACCCTCCTGGAGCGGCTGCGCCGCGAGCAGCCCATCGCCGTGGTCGTCGACGAGTACGGTGGCACGGCCGGGGTCGTCACCCTGGAGGACATCGTCGAGGAGCTCGTCGGCGAGGTCCGCGACGAGCACGACACCGCCGCCGACGGACGCCCGGAGCTGGCCGCCGCCGCCGCCGAGGACGGCCGCCCCGCCTGGGAGGCCGACGGCTCCTGCCGGGTCCACACCCTGCGCCGGATAGGTCTCGACGTGCCCGACGGCCCGTACGAGACGGTCGCCGGGCTCGTCGCCGACCTCCTCGGGCGGATCCCCGCCGCGGGGGACCGGGCCGAGCTGCCCGGCTGGCGGCTCTCGGTCCGCCAGGTCGACCGCTACCGGGCCGAGCGCGTCCGGATCGTCCGTACCGGGCCGGATCCCGACCCCGGTCCCGAACCGGTCGGCACGGCGTCCGCCGCCGGCCCCCTGGTCGCGGAGGGCGCCCGGTGAACACCCTGCAACTCCTTTTCGCCGGCGTCCTCGTGCTCGCCAACGGCTTCTTCGTCGGAGCCGAGTTCGCCCTCGTCTCCGTCCGCCGCAGCCAGATCGAGCCGCTCGGCGGCGCCCGGGCCAAGCAGGTCCTGCACGGCCTGGAGAACCTGCCGCAGATGATGGCGGCCGCCCAGTTCGGCATCACCGTCTGCTCGCTGACGCTCGGCGCCGTCGCCGAGCCGACCGTCGCCCACCTCCTCGAACCCGTCTTCCACACGCTCGGGGTGCCCGGGGCGCTCGTCCACCCGCTCGGCTACGTCATCGCCCTCGCCGCGGTCGTCGTCCTCCACCTCGTCATCGGCGAGATGGTGCCGAAGAACCTCGCGATGGCGGCGCCCGAGCGGACCGCGCTCTGGCTCGCCCCGGGCCTGGTCGGCTTCGCCCGGCTCTGCCGACCGGTGACGGCCGCCCTCGGCGCCTGCGCCCGGCTGGTCCTGCGGGCGTTCAAGGTCGAGCCGAAGGACGAGGTGGAGGCGGTCTTCACCAGCGCCCAGCTCGGCCGGCTGGTCGAGGACGCCGGGCAGGCCGGGCTCCTCGACCCGGGCGAGCAGGAGCGTCTGGAGGACGCCCTGGAGCTGGGCAGCCGCCCGGTGACGGACGTCCTCATCGCCCCCGCGTCGCTGGTGACGGTCCCGCCGACCGTGACCCCGCGCGAGATCGAGGAGCTGACCGTACGGACCGGGTACTCCCGCTTCCCCGTCCGCGCCGGGGCGCGCCACACCTTCATGGGCTTCGTGCACGTGAAGGACGTCCTCGACCTGGAGGAGCGGGAGCGGGCGGTGCCGCAGCGGCTGTGGCGGCCGATGGCGACGCTCCGCGCCGAGCTGCCGCTCGACGACGCCCTCACCGTGATGCGCCGCGCCGCGACGCATCTGGCCCAGGTCGCGGACGGCTCCGGGCGGGTCCTCGGACTGGTCGCCCTGGAGGACGTCCTGGAGATGCTGGTGGGCGAGGTCCGCGACCCCGCCCACCGCGTCCAACCGGACCCCGGCCCGGCCGTCGCCCCGGCCCGGACGGCCGCCCCGGTGTCTCCCGCCTCACCCGCCGCCGTCGGCGGCTAGGTCGTCTCTTCCGGATCAGGCCGGGCGGCACGGGTCAGGCAAGATCCGGAAGAGACGGCCCAGGCCGTCCCCTCGGCCCCCCGGGAGGGCTAGGGCCTGTCGTCACCATCCCCTCGTTGCCCGAAGGGCGCGGCAGAGGGGATGGTGACGACAGGCCCTAGTACCCCGGAGGTTCCTGCTGGGGGCCGCGGTCGGCGGGACCGCGGCCCGACAGGACCTCGCCGTACGCCTGCATGAGGTCGGGCAGCCGGAGGGTGGCGAGGTCCTCGCGGGAGAGCGTGCCGGAGTACCCGGAGAGCCGCAGGTCGCGGTAGGCGCAGGACTTCTCGTAGAGGGTCCGCAGGAAGCGGCCGTTGCCCAGCTCGTCGATCCAGCCCTGGTCGACCACGTGCCCGCTGATCGAGCGCAGCTCGTCCAGGGCCTCGTCGTCCCAGTGGTCGCCGTCGGCCGCCGCGAGCACCTCGCCGATGGCGGTCAGTTCCAGCGGCCGGTAGGAGGGGAAGTCGACGCGGGTGGTGAAGCGGGAGGAGAGTCCCGGGTTCGTGTTGAGCAGCCGGTCCATGCCCTCGGGGTAGCCGGCCAGGATCACCACCAGGTGGTCGCGGTTGTCCTCGGCCCGCTTCAGGAGCACCTGGAGGGCCTCGTCGCCGTAGGCGTCGCCCTTGCTGTAGCCCGTGTTGGAGAGCGCGTACGCCTCGTCCACGAAGAGCACCCCGCCGACGGCCGAGTCGATCAGCTCGTTGGCCTTGACCGCCGTCTGCCCGAGGAACTCGCCGACCAGATCGGCCCGCTGGGCCTCCACGAGGTGGTCGCCGCCGAGCAGCCCGAGGGCGTAGAAGACCCGGCCGAGGATGCGGGCGACGGTGGTCTTCCCGGTGCCGGAGGGGCCGGAGAAGACGAAGTGTCGCTTGGGCGGCTGCACGGGCAGCCCCTGTCCGGCCCGCAGCCGCGCCATCTCCAGCTGCGCCGAGAGTGCCCTGACCTGGCGCTTCACCGGGTCGAGGCCGACCATGCCCTCCAGCTCGGCGAGCGCCTCCGCGAGCAGCACCGGATCGGTGGGCCCGGCGGGGAAGCGCTGGCCGGGTACCGGCGCCTTGTGCCGTACGGTCTCCGGCGAGGTGACCGGCGCGGCCGGGGGCACCGGTTCGGGGGCCAGGAGCAGGCCGTCGCCGAGGCCGCCGGTGTCGGTTTCGGTGCCCGGCACGGTGTCGGAGGCGTCCTGGCCCGGCCCGACCCCGCCGGCCGTGCCCAGGGCGACCGCCGCGAGCCCGGCCGGGTCGTCGACCCCGTCGTACCCCTCGAGGCCGTCGTACTCGGCGATCGCCGCGAGGCGGGCCGCCGTGTCCATGAATGCCGGGTCGATGCGGTGCACCGCCCGGTAGAGGGGGAGGGCGGCGGCGCTGCGCCCGGTGCCCTCGTGGGCGCGGGCGAGCCAGTAGCGGAGCTCCTTGCGCTGCGGCTGCTCGCTGCGGCAGCGCATCAGCGAGGCGGAGAGCAGCGGTTCGGCCTGGCTGTACATCTCCAGGCGCACCCGGGCCATCCCGCCGAAGAGCCCCGCCTCGATGCCGAGCAGCGGGTCGTCGACGAGGGTCTCGGTGTGCCGGACGAGCTGGTCCCAGTCCTTGACCAGATAGGCGCGGCAGGCGTGCAGGAAGCGGACCTGGTGGTCGGTGTCGACCGGCGGCAGCCCCGCGAGGGCCCGGTCGAGCTCCGGTACGTGCCGGCCGTCGAGCCAGTGGGAGGCGTGCGCGAGGAGCAGGTCCCGCGGGCTCTCCAGCACGGGCTGCACCCACCAGCCCAGCCAGTACCAGGAGTTGAGGGTGCGCCGGTACCGGGACCGCTGTTCGCCGAAGCGTTCGCGGTTGCGGTACATGCGCAGCAGCGCGGTCGTGGTGTCCACCCGGAGCGCGTGCAGCCCGAGCCAGGCGTCCGCCATCCCGGGGTCGATCCGTACCGCCGTCCGGAACTCGTCCTCCGCCTGCGGATAGGCGCCCATCGTGTAGGCGTCGACTCCGCGCAGCCAGGCGAGCTCGGCCGGGGCCTGTGAGCCCTGCGTGCCGATGTCCATCGGGTCCCCCACAACCGTCATCGCATGGACGGGATTTGACCGCACCTGGGGGCATCGTACCTGCGCAGGGGGGGTGTGCTTAAGGAGAAGCGCATGATCCGGAAGCGGTGACCCTGGGTGAGCGTCAGGGGTCGCGAGGGGCCGCCGAGGGGCCTCGGAAGGGGCCCTCATGGGGCTCCTGGGGCAGAACGAAGCCCCCGATCACGGGGGAACAACCGGGGGCTTCGCGTCCGCGGCGGCTCCGAAAAGCCGCACATTCAGAACGTAAGACCTGTACGCCCCTGGGGTCAAGCGGAGTTGAGGCACTTGCGGAAGTGGACTTCCGGCCGCTCATTTAGCGGACAACAAGCCGTCACGGTGGGTGATGACATGGTCCGTGCCCGCTGTCACGGCAGGCCCGGGAAGCCAGTCGTACCCCTCTGGACACTCCCGTACCAGGGTGTCGGCGAAGGGCCGCGAAGGGTCCCCGGCGAAGTGGCGAGTCTCCGCCACTGTCCACCCGTCCCAGAAGGACGTCTGCTCCGGTCCGTCCCGGTGACGGCCGCGCGCCCATGACGCCTCCGCCTCCCGCTCCATCCACAGCAGCCACGCGAGGAACGGCCGCACCGCCCGGCGGCCCGCGCCCACGCCCTCGACGAGCACGACCGGGGCCGACGGCAGCTCCCGGGGCTCCCCGAACCGCCGCAGACGCCAGTCGTAGGGCCGGTAGCGGGCCGCCTCCCCGCGGGAGAGCGGCTCCAGGACCTGCTCCCGCAGCCGGCCCGTCCACGCGAACAGCTCCGCGTGCGTGGCGAGGTCGTCGAGACGCAGCACCGGGGCGCCGCCGAGCGCGGTGGAGAGGCGGCCCGCCAGCGTCGACTTCCCGGAGCCCGCGTGGCCGTCGACCGCGACCAGCCGGACCGGCCCGCAGGAGGGAGGCAGCCGGAGCAGCGCGTCTGCGGCGCGGTCGAGGTCGTCCATGGCCCCCAGCGTAGGGGAACGGGGGACCGCCGCAGGTCAGGGAGGTGCCGCCGCCAGTGGTCGAGACCAATATTGGTACGGCGACGCGACGCGAAGTGCTGGCGGACGCCCCTGCCGCCCGCGATAGTGGGGCCCGCGCAGCGTGCCCGTACACCCGCCGTTCTCGACTGGGGGTCACCGCCCATGACCAGCTCCACCCCGCGCAGAACCGTCCTCGCCGCGGCGCTCGCGGCCGCCGCGGGAACGGCCGCGGCGACCGCCGCCCCGGCCGCCGCGGCCGACACCGCCGCCCCGCCGGCCGACGGCACCGGCCGGGGACACGCCCCGGCCGGCGGGCTCGTCGACAACCGCTTCTGGTCCACCTTCACCGACTGGCGCTGCGGCGCCGCGGCCGGCACGAGGGCGGTCCCCGGACTCCGCCCCGGCCTCGTCCTCGCCACCCCCCTCGGCCGGATCGACCACACCGACCCGCACACCGGCCGCACCGCCGCCTGGGAGTACGCGACCTGGACCTCCCCGGTGCACACCCCGAGCGTGCCCGCGACCGAGGCCATCGCCTCCTGGAACGCCCACACCCCGCCCGGCACCTGGCTCCAGGTCGAACTCGCCGGCGCCTACTCCGACGGGACGGCGACCCCCTGGTACGTCCTGGGCCGCTGGGCGTCCGGCGACGGCGACATCCGCCGCACCTCGGTCGACGACCAGACCGACGGCAAGAGCACCGTGTGGACCGACACCTTCGCGATCGACGACACGGCGAGCGGTCTCCGGCTCCTCTCCTACCGGCTGCGCCTCACGCTCTACCGCGCCCCCGGCAGCGGCCTCACCCCCGTCGTGTGGCGGATCGGCGCCATGGCCTCCGACATCCCCGACCGCTTCACCGTCCCCGCCACCCCGCCGGGACCCGCCCGCGAGCTGCCCGTCCCGCGCTACTCCCAGAACACCCACGTCGGCCAGTACCCCGAGTACGACAACGGCGGCGAGGCATGGTGCAGCCCGACCTCCTCGCAGATGATCGTCGAGTACTGGGGCCGCCGGCCGTCCGGCGAGGACCTGGCCTGGGTCGACCCCGCCTTCGCCGACCCCCAGGTCTGCCACGCCGCCCGCTTCACCTACGACCACCAGTACCAGGGCTGCGGCAACTGGCCCTTCAACGCCGCCTACGCCGCCACCTACCCCGGCATGAACGCCGTCGTCACCCGCCTCCGCTCCCTCGCCGAACTCGAATCCCTCGTCCACGCCGGCATCCCCGCCATCACGTCCCAGTCCTTCCTCAAGGAGGAACTCACCGGCGCCGGCTACGGCACCTCCGGCCACCTCATGACCGTCATCGGCTTCACCCCCGACGGCGACGTCATCGCCAACGACCCCGCCTCCGCCGACAACGAAGCCGTCCGCCGGATCTACCTCCGCCGCGAGTGGGAGAACATCTGGCTCCGCACGAAGCGCCACAACGCGAGCGGGAAAGTGGTGTCCGGCACAGGAGGGGTCTGCTACCTCTACTGGCCCGAACGTCCCTCGGCCGCTCAGCGCAGGGCATTGGCGGCCCTGGGGATCGGCTGAGAGGGGGAGCGGCCCCGGGGGGCGTGACGGACGTCTCTACCCCCGGGCCGCCCCGGTGGCGCATGGTGGTCGCCATGACCTCCACCACGCATGCACGCCTCCTCGCCCGCGCCGGAACCGGCGGTCCCCGTGAGGACGGCCCGAAGATCCTGGAGCACGTCCTCGGCTGGACGCTGGTCGTGCTGCTCGCGGTGCTGGTGACCCGGGCGGGCCTCATGTGAGGCGGCCGGGGTGACCGGCAACCGTGTGGTCCGCCGCCGGTGGCGTGATGACGCCGAGCGAAACGGGCATACTCCCCGCGATGGCGGCACCCCGCGCGCGTACCGCCCGCGCCCGGCAGGGAGGAGCGCCCGGCCATGTCCGACAGCACACCGGACGGCGTGGAACGCAGGCTGCCCACCGACGAGGCCCGGGAGCTGCTCGCCCTCGTCCGTGACATCGCCCGCCGCGAGATCGCCCCGTACGCCGCGGAGGAGGAGGCAGCCGGCCACTTCCCCCGCGAGCTGTTCGTCCTGCTCTCCCGGTCGGGACTGCTGGGCCTGCCCTACGACCCCGCCCACGGCGGCGGCGGTCAGCCCTACGAGGTGTACCTCCAGGTCCTGGAGGAGCTGGCGGCCGCCCGGCTCACCGTCGGCCTGGGCGTCAGCGTCCACTCGCTCTCCTGTCACGCGCTCGCCGGCCACGGCACCGAGGAACAGCGGGCCGCGCACCTTCCCGCGATGCTGGGCGGCGGCCTCCTCGGCGCGTACTGCCTCTCCGAGCCCTCCGCCGGATCGGACGCGGCGGCGCTGCGCACCCGGGCCGTCCGCGACGGCGACGACTGGGTGATCGACGGCACCAAGGCGTGGATCACGCACGGCGGGATCGCGGACTTCTGCACGGTGCTGGCCCGCACCGGAGGGCCCAGGGCGCGCGGCATCACGGCCTTCCTCGTGCCGGGGGACGCGCCGGGGCTGGCGGCGGCCCCGCCCGAGCGGAAGATGGGCATGAAGGGCTCGCCCACCGCGCAGCTCCACTTCGACGGGGTGCGGGTCCCCGATTCCCGGCGCCTCGGCAGGGAGGGCCAGGGGTTCGCGATCGCGCTCGACGCCCTGGACGCGGGCCGGCTCGGCATCGCCGCCTGCGCGGTGGGGCTCGGGCAGGCCGCCCTGGACGAGGCCGTCGCGTACGCGCGGGAGCGCCGCCAGTTCGGCCGGCCGATCGCCGACTTCCAGGGGCTGCGCTTCCTGCTCGCCGACATGGCGACCCGCGTCGAGGCGGGTCGGGCGCTGTACCTGGAGGCCGCCCGCCGCCGGGACGAGGGGCGTCCCTTCGCCCGGCAGGCGGCCATGGCGAAGCTCTTCTGCACGGACGCCGCGATGCGGGTCACCACGGACGCGGTGCAGGTGCTCGGTGGCTACGGCTACACGGCGGACTTCCCCGCGGAGCGCTATCTGCGCGAGGCGAAGATGCTGCAGATCGTCGAGGGGACCAATCAGATCCAGCGGGTGGTCATCGCCCGCCACCTGGTCGGACCAGAGTCCCGCTGACGCGCACGGTGCGGTCCGCCCACACGGGGCCGGCCGCGAGCCGGGCCCACTCCTGGTCGCGGTGGCCCGGCAGGGTGCGGCCGTGGCTGGCCCAGAGCGCGAGCACGTCCTGGTAGATGGGCGGGTGCGCCGGAGCCGGCGGCCGGACCTGCACCGGGACGGGGACCTGCACCGGCACGGGGACGGGTGGCGCGGGCACCTGGGCCGGGGCCGACACGAGGGTGGGGGCCGGTACGCGGACGGGGGCCGACACACGGGAGGGCGGCGCGGCGGGCGAGGGCGCCGGCGCGGCGGCGGGCGGTGCGGCGGCCACGGGGGCGAGCGTCAGCGCGGGGGCCGCGGCCCGGGCCGGCGGCGCGGCCGGGACCCGGGCGGGCGCGGGGACTGGGGGCTGGGGCGCGGCCGGGGCCGGCACCGGGCCCGCCGGCGTACGAGGAACCGATTCTTCAGCGCGCGGTTCGGTCTGCCGGTGCCGACCGTAACCGCTGGGCGTCGTGTGCAGCGTGGTCATGCCCGAACCAACGCGCCCCGGCGGCCGGGGGTCACCCCCGCGCGGATTCGAGCGGGAGTTCGCCCGGTACCCGGTGCACGACTCTGGCCCACCGTCCCGGAACTGACGTACCGTCAGATATTCTCGCACCAGCGCGTCCGCCGACCAGGAGGTCAGCCATGTCCGAGCGCCGGCACGCCGACGACCGGCCCGTCGCCCTCGACGAGTACCCCGTGCACCAGGCACCGCTGTCGATGAAGCACCACGTCAGCGGCGACCGCAACGCCTACGACCGGTGCATCTTCCACGTCTTCGACCACCAGGGCCGCGCCCTGCTCATCGCCGGCCTCGGCGTCTACCCGAACACCGGCGTCATCGACGCGTACGCCACCCTGCGCACCGGCGACCGGCTGCACGCCGTCCGCGCCTCCGACGCCCTCGGCGACGACCGCACGAACCTCTCCGTCGGCCCGCTGACCATCACCGTCGACGAACCCCTCGCGCGCCTCTCCCTGCACTGCGCGGCCGACCCCGACGACCCCGAGGGGCTCTCCTTCGACCTCACCTGGACCGGCGACTTCCCCGCCGTGTGGGAGCCCCACCACACCCAGCGCCACGGCGGCCGGCTCACCCTCGAAGGCCGCCGCTTCGTGCAGGCGGGACACTGCGCGGGCACGATCAGGGCCGGCGGCGAGGAGTTCGCCGTCACCGAGGGGGAGTGGACCGGCACCCGCGACCGGAGCTGGGGTATCCGCCCCCTGCCCGGCGAGGAGCCGGGACGCGCCGCCGAGTTCCGCCCCGAGGGCTTCCACTGGCTCTGGATGCCGATGCGCTTCCGGGACCGCTTCCTCATGGTCATCGCCCAGGAGGACGCCGACGGCTACCGCACCCTCAACGAGGCCCTGATGGTCCGGAACGGCCGACGCGACACCCAGCTCGGCTGGCCCCGCACCGACATCACCTACCGGCCGGGCACCCGCCATCCGGAACGGGCCGCCGTCCACCTCACCGACCCGGCCGGAAAGCCCCTGGAGATCGGCGTGGAGATCCTCGCCTCCTCCCCGCTGGCCGTCGGCGCCGGCTACCCGCCCGCCGACGACTGGCAGCACGGCAGCTGGCAGGGCCGCGGCTGGACCGACCGCCGGATCTACGACCTCTCCGATCCCGCCGCCCACCCGCCGGCCGCCTACGGGGTCACCGACCACGCCGCCCGCTTCACCCTCGACGGCCACACCGGCTACGGCATCTTCGAGCACGGCTCCTTCGGCCGCCACGACCCCAGCGGCTTCGCCGACCACACGTCGACAGCCCGCTGAGGAGACGGCCTTGACCGCGACGCCCCGCCCCCGCACCACCACCCGCGACCCCGAGGAACTCGGCCGCCGGCTCACCGCGTGGCTCGACCGGCACCTGCCCGGCGCCCGGATCTCGGGGCTCGGCGTGCCCGGCTCCAACGGCATGTCGAGCGAGACGCTGCTCTTCGACCTCGACCACCCGGACGCTCCGGTGCGCGGCTGCGCCCTGAGACTGGCCGCCGACCCCGCCGCGTACACCGTGTTCCCCGTCTACGACATGGCGCGTCAGCACCGGGTCATGCGGCTGGTCGGCGAGCGCACCGACGTCCCCGTGCCCCGCGTGCTCTGGCTGGAAGAGGACCCCGGACCGCTCGGCGCCCCCTTCTTCGTGATGGCCCGCGCCGAGGGCCGGGTGCCGCCGGACGTCATGCCCTACACGTACGAGGGGAACTGGCTGCACGCCGCCACCGACGCCGAACGCGCCCACCTGGAGGCGGAGTCGGTCGCCGTGCTGGCGCGGCTGCACGACCAGTTCCCCGCGAAGGAGGCCGCGTTCCTGCTGCCCGACGGGACCGGAAGCCCGCTGCGGCGGCACGTGGACGCCCAACGCGCCTACTACGCCTGGGTGGTGGACGGCATCGCGCCGTCACCGCTCATCGAGTCGGCCTTCGCGTGGCTGGAGGAGCACTGGCCGGCCGACGAGGGCGAGGCCGTGCTCGGCTGGGGCGACGCCCGCATCGGGAACATCGTCTACGACGGGTTCACGCCCGCGGCCGTCCTGGACTGGGAGATGGCGGCCTGCGTCCCCCGCGAGGTCGACCTCGGCTGGACGGTCTACCTGCACCGTTTCTTCCAGGACCTCACGGTGGGCTTCGGACAGCCCGGCCTGCCCGGCTTCCTGCGGCGCGACGCCGTCGAACGGCGCTACGCCGAACTGACCGGGCACACCCCGCGGGACATGGAGTTCCACACCCTCTACGCGGCGCTGCGGCACGCCATCGTGATGCTCAGGATCGCGTACCGCCAGGCCCACTTCGGGGAGGTCGAGGTCGACGGGGACCCGGACCGCCTGATCCTGCACCACGCCACGCTCGCGGCGATGGTGCGGGGAAGCTACTGGTAGGGGACGGCCTCAGGCCGCGCGCCGCATCTGCGGCACCCGGATCGGACGCGAGCCCGGACCGCCGACGTGCGAGAAGGGCTGCGTCCGCCAGTCGAGACCCTGGGGGAGCGTCAGGAGCAGGGCGGTGTCCTGTTCCTGCACCTCCAGGCTGTCGTCGGCGGGGCTCGCCGCGGACGCCGGGAGACCCGTGCCGGTGCACACCGTCAGGACGAAGGGGTTCCACGGCGTCGGGCAGAGCGCGTGCTCCGGCAGCGCGTCCTCGTCCGCGAGCAGCGCGATGGGCTGCACGCACTCCGGGCAGAGGACCCGGAACATCTCAAAGGTGTCGTACGCGTCGAGCTCGTCGGACGTGTCGACCGAATCAACAGGCTCCTGCATGGAGATCTCCCCCTCGGGTGGCGGCCGGATCTGTGCGGCCTCGACCACAGCAAGCACTTCCCATGCGGAACTCCGCATAACCGTGAGGCGCCGACCGAGGCAGCCCGCAAACCTGTGGCGTTCGTCACATGCCCGTCGCAGGTGCCCCGTGACCGCCCATAGCGCCGCATACGGGTCGCCCCCGGCTGTGCCCCGCCCCGGCCGGGGCCATAGGGTCACCGCATGGAGGAGCTGGATCGTCAGATCGTCGAGTTGCTCGTCAAGGACGGGCGCATGAGCTACACCGACCTGGGCAAGGCCACCGGCCTGTCCACGTCGGCGGTGCATCAGCGCGTCCGCCGCCTGGAGCAGCGGGGTGTCATCCGCGGCTATGCCGCCGTCGTCGACCCGGAGGCCGTGGGGCTGCCCCTCACCGCCTTCATCTCGGTCAAACCCTTCGACCCCAGCGCCCCCGACGACACCCCCGACCGGCTCGCCGACATCCCCGAGATCGAGGCGTGCCACAGCGTCGCGGGCGAGGAGAACTACATCCTCAAGGTCCGGGTCGCCACCCCCCTGGAGCTGGAGCACCTGCTCAGCCGCATCCGCTCCCAGGCCGGCGTCTCCAGCCGGACCACCGTCGTCCTGTCGACCCCGTACGAGGCCAGGCCGCCGCGCATCTGAGGCGCGCCCGACCGCCCGGAGGGGACCTGCCGGACAAACCGGGTCCGGGCAGGTCCTAGCCTGGTCGCATGAGTGACACCGCGTCTGCCGTCGAACACCGCACCGTGCTGCTGCGCGGTGGAGAAGTCCACAGCCCCGCCGACCCCTTCGCCACCGCCATGGTGGTGGAGCGCGGGCACGTCGCCTGGGTGGGCTCGGAGGGGGCGGCCGACGCCTTCGCCACCGGCGTGGACGAGGTGGTCGACCTGGAGGGCGCGCTCGTCACCCCGGCCTTCGTCGACGCGCACGTGCACACCACGGCCACCGGCTTCGCCCTGACCGGCCTCGACCTGTCCGGCGCCGCCTCGCTCGCCGACGCCGCGGAGCTGATCCGGGCCCACGCCGCCGCCCGCCCGGACGACCGCATCCTCATCGGCCACGGCTGGGACGCCTCGCGCTGGCCCGAGCGCCGCCCGCTCACCCGCGACGAGCTCGACGGGCTCACCGGCGGCCGCCCGCTCTACCTGACCCGCATCGACGTCCACTCGGCCGTCGTCACCACCGCCCTCCTGGACCTCGTCCCCGGCGTCCGCGGCCTGGACGGCTTCCACGACGGGCAGCGGCCGCTCACCGGTGACGCGCACCACGCCGTGCGCGCCGCCGCCTTCGGCGCCGTCTCCCCGCTCCAGCGCGCCGAGGCGCAGCGCGCCGCCCGGAGCCGCGCCGCCTCCCTCGGCATCGGCACCCTCCACGAGTGCGGCGGCCCGCAGATCTCCTCCGAGGACGACTTCACCGGCCTCCTCGACCTGGCGCGCGACGAGGCCGGCCCCCGGGTCGTCGGCTACTGGGCCGACCTCGACGTCGAGCGGGCCCGTGCCCTCGGCGCCCTGGGCGCGGCCGGCGACCTGTTCGCCGACGGTTCCCTCGGTTCGCACACGGCCTGCCTCCACGAGCCGTACGCCGACCACGCGGACGCCGCGCACACGGGCGCCGCGCACCTGGACGCGGGCACCGTCGCCCTGCACGTCGTGGCCTGCACCGAGGCGGGGCTCCAGGCCGGTTTCCACGCCATCGGCGACGCCGCCGTGACCGCCGTCGTGGAGGGCGTCCGGGCCGCCGCCGAGAAGCTCGGCCTGGCGCGGATCCGGGCGGCCCGGCACCGCGTCGAGCACGTGGAGATGCTCACACCGGAGACCATCGCGGCCTTCGCCGAGCTGGGCCTGACGGCCTCCGTCCAGCCGGCCTTCGACGCGCTGTGGGGCGGCGACGAGGGCATGTACGCCGACCGCCTCGGAGTGGAGCGGGCCCGCACCCTGAACCCGTACGCGGCCCTGCTGCGGGCCGGTGTGCCGCTGGCCTTCGGGTCCGACAGCCCGGTCACCCCGCTCGACCCCTGGGGGACGGTCAGGGCGGCCGCCTTCCACCGCACCGCCGGGCACCGGATCTCCGTCCGGGCCGCCTTCACCGCCCACACGCGGGGCGGCTGGCGCGCGGTCGGCCGGGACGACGCGGGCACGCTCGTCCCCGGCGCCCCCGCCGACTACGCGGTGTGGCGCACCGGGGAACTCCTCGTCCAGGCGCCCGACGACCGGGTCGCCCGCTGGTCCACCGACCCCAGGTCCGGTACGCCCGGACTGCCCGACCTGTCCCCCGGCGCCGAGCTGCCGGTCTGCCTGCGGACGGTGGTGCACGGGCAGACGGTCTTCGTACGGCCGAACGAGTGATGTAGGGACATTTCAGACCCCTGAGGGCCGCTCCGCACGCTTGTCCCCGACCTGCGGATCTTCCCCTCCGGCCTGCGCTTTTGCGGAGTACGGGCAGGTCAAGCGGGTGTTGACAGTCGCCGGTCACCGGCGGGTAGGTTCTCCGCGTCCACCACAGGACGTCCGACCGGTCCGAAACGCCCCGCAGTCGCCGAGCGCCTCCCGCGCCTCGGCCGCGAGGGAAGGTTTCTCCGGCGGAAGGTGCGACCCGGGTGGGGCCCGGACGTTCAGTAGACAACGGCTCTCGGTCGACCCGCAGCCAGCGGGTCCCAGGTCGGACCGAAGGACGTCGGGCCCCGCACCGCACGTCGGCCGCCCCTCACGACCCGCCGCGGCGGAGCACTCCCGGGACCTCGCTATGGTGGGGTCCTGCGTTTGTATCCGAAGGGGCAGTAGTGAACGACGGTGGCCAGAGGCGTTACGGCCCGCTCGGCAAGGCCTTGGTGATCATTCCGACCTACAACGAGGCGGAGAACATCAAGCCGATCGTCGCGCGGGTGCGGGAAGCCGTACCCGAGGCGCACGTTCTCGTCGCCGACGACAACAGCCCTGACGGCACGGGCAAGTTCGCGGACGAGATCGCGTCCGAGGACGACCACGTGCACGTGCTGCACCGCAAGGGCAAGGAGGGGCTCGGCGCCGCCTACCTGGCCGGCTTCCGGTGGGGCATCGAGCAGGGCTACGGCGTCCTCGTCGAGATGGACGCCGACGGCTCCCACCAGCCCGAGGAGCTGCCGCGGCTGCTCACCGCCCTCAAGGGCGCGGACCTCGTCCTCGGCTCCCGCTGGGTGCCGGGCGGCCGGATCGTGAACTGGCCGAAGTCCCGCGAGTTCATCTCGCGCGGCGGCAGCCTCTACTCGCGCCTCATGCTCGACGTGCCGATCCGTGACGTCACCGGCGGCTACCGGGCCTTCCGCAAGGAGACCCTGGAGGGCCTGGGCCTGGAGGACGTGGCCTCGGCCGGCTACTGCTTCCAGGTCGACCTGGCACGGCGTGCGGTCGCCGCGGGCTTCCACGTCGTCGAGGTCCCGATCACCTTCGTGGAGCGCGAGATCGGCGACTCCAAGATGAGCCGGAACATCGTCGTCGAGGCGCTCTGGCGGGTCACCGGCTGGGGCGTGACCGCCCGCGCCGAGAAGGTCGGCAAGCTCCTCGGCCGCAAGTCCTCCTGACCCCTCCCCGGCCCCCGGCCCCGTCGCGCGCGTACTGATCCTTCCTTTACGACGTTCCGGCGGGGCTCCAGGCACACTGGGGTCCATGACGACCGGCGCACCGCCTCCCCTCGCCCCGAAGCGCTCACGCGCGCGCACCTTCCTTCCGCTCGGCCTCGCCGTCTGGCTGGTCCTGGAGATCTGGCTCCTCACGGTGGTGGCGAACGCGGCGGGCGGGCTGACCGTCCTCCTCCTGCTCGTCGGCGGCGCCGTCCTCGGCGCGGCCGTCATGAAGCGAGCGGGCCGACGGGCCTTCCGCAACCTCGGCTCGACCTTCCAGCAGGCCCAGGCGGCCGCGCAGACCGGCACGATGCCGTCGGCGCCCGAGCGGGCCACCGCGGAGGACCGCAACGGCTTCCTCATGCTGGGCGGCCTCCTCCTGATGATCCCCGGACCGCTCTCCGACGCGGCCGGCCTGCTCCTGCTGATCCCGCAGGTCCGCTCCCTCCTCGGCCGGCGCGTCGAGAAGGCCGTCGAGCGCCGGATGAGCGCCGCACCTCCCGGCAGTCTCCAGGACGCCTTCCAGCAGGCCCGTATCCACCGGCCCGACGGGAAGGTCGTCCAGGGTGAGGTCATCCGCGAGGACGCCCCCCAGGGCCCCCGACGGGCCGACGACGCCCGTCCGCCCCTGACGCCCTGAACCTCGTGCGCCCCCGGGACCCGCTCCCGGGGGCGCACGTCCGCCGTCTCCGGAAGCCCGCCGGGGGCAGCGGGCACGCGGAACGGGGGGGGGGGGGGGGGGGGGGGGGGGGGTGGGGGGGCGGGGGGGGGGGGGTGGGGTTTTTTTTTTCTTTTGTTTGGGGGGAAAGAAGCGGTCTCTCCCCTCCCACGCTCCTCCCCC